>JADFGH010000203.1 GCA_022567775.1 Pseudomonadota bacterium
CCGGTGCGAATGAGCGCCTGACCACGCAGATGAAATCCGTTGGCGAGGTGATGGCAATTGGCAGGAATTTTCAGGAATCCCTGCAAAAGGCGCTGCGTGGCCTCGAAACCGGTGTCCATGGCCTGGACGAACGGGTCGGGCCGCTCATTGATGATGAAGAAAGAGATCATCTGCGCAACGAATTGCGATTGCCCGGTGCAGAGCGGATTCTTTATGTGGCCGACGCGTTCAGGCATGACTTCCCGGTATCAGGCGTTGCGCAACTGACTGGTATTGACCCGTGGTTCCTGACGCAGATTGCCGACCTGGTTGAGGAGGAAAAGGCAGTCGCAAAAGGCGGCCTCGATGCGCTTGACGAGGGGCGACTTCGGCAACTGAAACGCAAAGGCTTTTGTGATGCACGTATTGCGAAGCTTGTGCAGCAGGACGAGCAGGTCGTTCGCCAGCGGCGAATCCTGGCCGGCATCAGGCCTGTATTCAAACGCGTTGACACCTGTGCTGCGGAATTTGCGACCACGACGGCGTACATGTATTCCACCTACGATGAGGAATGCGAGGCGCTGCCAACTGACAATAAGAAAATCATGATTCTCGGCGGCGGGCCGAACCGCATCGGTCAGGGCATCGAGTTTGATTATTGCTGTGTGCATGCCGCGCTGGCGCTGCGCGACGCCGGGTACGAGACCATCATGGTTAACTGCAATCCGGAGACGGTGTCAACCGACTATGACATCTCCGACAGGCTGTACTTCGAATCGCTGACTTTCGAAGATGTCATGGAGATCATCGATAAAGAAAAGCCCGCAGGTGTCATCGTGCAGTACGGCGGACAAACGCCGTTGAAGCTGGCTCGTGACCTTGAAGCGGCAGGGGCTACGATCATCGGCACGTCCCCGGACTCAATCGACCTTGCGGAGGATCGGGAGCGCTTTCAGAAACTGGTCGAGAGCCTGGGATTACGGCAACCGCCGAATTGCACCGCGCGAAACCTGGAACAAGCGCTGGAAATGAGCTCAGATGTCGGATTTCCGCTGATTGTCCGCCCGTCGTACGTGCTTGGCGGCCGGGCTATGGAAATAGTGCATACGGAGGACGATCTTGCCGCCTACATGGAGGTAGCGCTTGGCGTTTCCGATGGTAGTCCGGTATTGCTCGATCGCTTCCTGGATTTGGCGACCGAAGTCGATATCGATGCAATCTGCGATGGGGAGCGGGTCTTGATCGGCGGTGTGATGGAGCACATCGAGCAGGCGGGTGTGCATTCCGGTGATTCGGGTTGCTCTTTGCCGCCATTCAGTCTGGACGCCGGGATTCAGGAGACGATGATCGAGCAGGTCATCAAACTGGCGAAGGGACTCAAAGTCGTCGGCTTGATGAATACGCAGTTCGCGATCCAGAACGACACTGTCTATATACTTGAGGTCAATCCGCGCGCATCGCGAACGGTTCCTTTTGTATCGAAGTCAATTGGTATTCCGCTGGCCAAGATTGCGGCGCGTGTTATGGTCGGAGAGTCGCTGGAAGAACAAGGATTCGTCAAACAACGCATTCCCGGCTACTACTCGGTGAAGGAATCTGTTTTTCCGTTCATCAAATTTGCCGGCGCTGATCCGATTTTGGGGCCTGAGATGAAATCAACCGGCGAAGTGATGGGAATAGGGAGATCTTTTGGGGAGGCTTACGCAAAAGCGCAACTCGCGTCCGGCGTAGTGCTGCCGACAGAAGGCACCGCTTTGCTGAGCGTGCGCGATCGTGACAAGGATGGCGCGGTCGAACTGGCCAACATACTGATTGGGCGAGGATTCGAGCTCGTTTGCACACACGGTACAGCAGAATATTTGCAACAGGCCGGAGTAAGCTGTCGGCGCGTAAACAAAGTCAGAGAGGGCAGGCCGCATATCGTTGATATGATCAAGAACGGTGAATTCACTTTGATCGTAAATACCACGGAAGGTAAAAAAGCCATTCACGAATCGCATTCAATCAGGGCGGAGGCGGTGCGCAGAAACGTCACGTATTACACAACGCTGGGTGCGGCCGTTGCCACCTGTGCCGCGCTGGAGCACCTTGACAATATTGATGTGAACCGTCTGCAGGACCTCCACAAAGAGGTGGCCGCATGACGAAAGTGCCGATGACGGTTCGTGGCGCGGAGATGTTGCGCGAGGAACTAAAAAAATTGAAATCCGATGATCGCCCAAAAGTTATTCAGGCTATTGCGGAAGCGCGCGCGCACGGTGACCTCAAGGAGAACGCGGAATATCACGCGGCGAAGGATCAGCAGGGATTTATTGAAGGCAGAATCAAGGAGATCGAAGGCAAGCTGTCAAATACGCAAATCATCGATGTCACGGCAATCGATGCCAAAGGCAGGATCGTTTTCGGTGCAACTGTCGATTTGCTCGATGTCCAGTCAGACCAGCAATCAACCTACAGAATTGTTGGCGAAGACGAGGCGGATATCAACCAAGGCCTGATTTCGTTTTCGTCGCCGATTGCGAGAGCGATGATGGGCAAGAACGAAGGAGACGAAGTCAGTTTTTCGGCACCTGGTGGCGAGAAACAATTTGAAGTGATAAAGGTACGGTACTTGTAGGAGCTCGCTGTAGGAGCGGCTTCAGCCGCGAATGGCTGAAACCCGGTTCGGGGCTAAAGCCCCTCCCACAGAAGTCGCTCCTACAACGGCAGGGGAATCTGCGGTTTCTCGTCATTGCGACGATAAACCAGTGCGACGTTGCCTATGCGCGTTACCAGTTCTGCTGCTCCCCTGTTGCAGAGGTCAGAAATTATGCTGTCGCGCGTTTCCCGGTCGCTGACACGAACACGCACCTTGATCAGTTCATGGTGCTCTATGGTGGAGCAGAATTCATTCAGCAAAGAGTCTGACAGGCCCGCATCAGCGATCATGATGACAGGTTGCAGTTGATGCCCGAGACCGCGCAGAAACTTTTTTTGGGATTCGGACAATTTCATGGCGGCGGATTGTATCTCAGCAAGGCCCGCAGGGTGCGCCTAAATTGATGTGCCGATGAAACCTGTTTTTCGAGCATGAGCACGTCGCGAAAAGGTGGCGGTGCCTGGCGCCGGCGCCAGGAAAAAGACCCGTATGTGCAGATGGCCAGGCGCGATGGATGGCGCTCGCGTGCGGTCTACAAACTGCAGCAGATTGCCGAGAAGGAAGCAATTATCAGGCCCGATATGGTCTGCATTGACCTCGGCGCAGCGCCAGGAAGCTGGAGCCAGTACGTCGTCCGGCGTTTGCAGGAAAGGGTGCGCCTCATCGCCGTCGATTTGCTGCCCATGGATGCTCTGCCGGCGGTGGAATTCATCCAGGGTGATTTCAGGGAAGACGCAGTGCTGCAGGAGTTGCTGGATAAGCTCGCTGACAGGCCTGCAGACCTTGTAATGAGCGATATGGCGCCCAATATCAGCGGCAACAAAGCGGTCGACCAGCCGAAATCCATGGTCCTGGCGGAGCTGGCGCTGGATGTGGCCAAAAAGACGCTGCGGCGGCGTGGTAATTTTGTCTGCAAACTGTTCCAGGGGCAGGGTGCGGATGCGTTTATAACTGACACCAGGCAAGCGTTTGCAAAGGTCAAAGTGATGAAACCAAAGGCTTCCAGACCGGGTAGTAATGAGGTTTACGTGGTAGCGAGAAACTATCAACTGTAGTAATGTCAACGATTAGACACAGTCTAAGAAGCGTGCCGGAGCGATGTATTTATTGTGAATGACTTAACCAAAAATATTCTTGTTTTTATCGTCATCATTGTGGTTCTCCTGTCAGTCGTTCAGGGGCTCAGTGGCGTCAGCGGTCAGCCGCCGGAGAAACGGGATTATTCCGAATTCCTGGTGCAGATTCGTTCCGGAGAAGTGCAGCGGGTCGAGTTTGACAATCAGCGAATTAACTACGGTAACCGCCAGCCGTTGCAGTACTACACCATCAGCCCGGAAACGGACAACAACACGCTGATCGGCATTCTCGAAGACAATCGCGTGAATTTCACGGCGCAGGAACCCAAGTCACAAAGCCTCATCGGTCAATTGCTGATCAGCTCGTTCCCGATTTTACTGTTGATCGGCGTGTGGATTTACTTCATGCGCCAGATGCAGGGCGGCGGCGGCCGTGGCGCAATGTCGTTCGGCAAGAGCAAAGCCCGGTTGCTTGGCGAAGATCAGGTGGGCGTATCCTTCGCCGATGTGGCCGGAATTGACGAGGCCAAGGACGAAGTTGCCGAAATCGTCGATTTTCTGAAGGACCCGAGCAAATACCAGCGTCTGGGAGGCAAAATACCCAAAGGCGTCCTGATGGTAGGCCCGCCGGGTACCGGCAAAACACTGCTCGCCAGAGCGATCGCCGGAGAGGCCAAGGTGCCTTTCTTCACCATCTCCGGCTCTGATTTTGTTGAAATGTTTGTCGGTGTCGGCGCGTCGCGCGTCCGTGACATGTTTGAACAGGCGAAGAAACAGGCGCCCTGCATTATCTTTATCGACGAACTGGACGCGGTCGGCAGACACCGTGGCGCGGGACTTGGTGGCGGCCACGACGAGCGCGAGCAGACCCTGAACCAGCTGCTCGTCGAAATGGACGGTTTCGAAGGCAATGAAGGCGTCATCGTCATCGCAGCGACGAACCGGCCCGACGTACTTGACCCGGCATTATTGCGACCGGGCCGATTTGACCGGCAGGTCGTCGTTCTGCTTCCCGATATCCGGGGTCGCGAACTGATTCTCAAAGTGCATATGCGCAAGGTGCCGCTTGATGACGATGTCAAGCCGTCCCTGATTGCACGTGGCACGCCCGGTTTTTCCGGTGCCGATCTGGCCAATCTCGTTAATGAGGCTGCGCTTTATGCGGCCGGGTTGAACAAACGCGTCGTGAGCATGGAAGAATTCGAAAAAGCCAAAGACAAGATCATGATGGGCACCGA
>JADFGH010000204.1 GCA_022567775.1 Pseudomonadota bacterium
TTGTCGTGATACAGGACCGGGCGCCCGAAACTCGGCGCTTCTGCAAGCCGTACGTTTCTCGGAACGACCGTGCGGAATACTTTATCTTCGAAATGCGCAACGAGTTGCTCGGAGACCTCATTTGAGAGATTGATGCGTGGATCCACCATCGTCCTCAGCAACCCGAAAACCTCCAAATCCGGGTTCACGGTGCTGCGAACCTGCTCGATCGTATTCAGCAGGGAGCTCAGTCCTTCCAGTGCGTAGTACTCGCATTGCATCGGGATCAACACACCATCTGCGGCGGTCAGCGCATTTATCGTTAGCATGTTTATCGAGGGCGGGCAGTCAATCAGAATGAAGTCATAGAGACCGCGGACCGGCGCCAATGCTTTTCGCAGCCGCATTTCACGGCCGATTTCCTGAAGCAATTGTACTTCGGCGAGCGTCAGGTCCTCGTTGCCCGGCAGTACCGCAAAACCGCCGACCGGCGCCGACACGATTGTGTTTGCCGCAGTTTCTTCGCCAAGCAAGACGTCGCAAGTGGAGCGTTCCAATTCCATCTTGTTGATGCCGCAGCCCATCGTTGCGTTGCCCTGTGGATCCATGTCGATCAGCAGGACGCGCCGCTGCGTGGCCGCAAGCGATGCAGCAAGATTGACGCAGGTCGTGGTTTTACCCACTCCTCCTTTCTGGTTTGCGATGGCGATTATGCGTGTCATACAGTGTTAACTCTGCGCAGGCATACAACATGCCGTGCATGGGATTCAAGTCCTGGTACCGTCACATCGGTCACATCGTATTTCCAGCCGGATATTTCCTTTTTCGGCGGAAGCTCTGCGGTCGGATATTTTCCCTTGAGCGCCAACAACACGCCTTCCTCTCTGACCAGGTGTCCTGCAAGCTCCAGCAATTTCGGTATGGATGCGAGCGCCCGGGCGATCACCGTATCAAAGCGTTCGGCAGGTGCATAGTCCTGTGCACGCGCTTTGATGGCGGAGGCGTTCGAAAGCCCAAGCTCGCCGATGACATGCCGGACAAAGCTGATTTTCCTGCCGTTGGCGTCGAGGAGCGTGAACTCGATCTCCGCTTCGGCAATCGCGAGTGGCAGGCCCGGAAACCCGGCGCCGGTCCCGATGTCGAGAACCCGGCTACCGCTAAGCATTGGCCGTACAGCCAGGCTGTCGAGGATATGGCCGGAAACCATGGCCTGCGGATCCCGAATGGCGGTCAGATTGATGCGCGCATTCCAGTGTTCGAGTTCTGTCAGCAGACGCGCCATTTTTGCGACCGCGGCAGCTGGCAGGTCTTGCCGCAGACTCGCTACGCCTGCCGTGATCGATGCTACGAGCTGATCTGTATTCACCGCCTGCTATTCAATCTCCGCCAATGAGGTGTTGCTGGAGAAATAACACCGTCACTTGCTGGTAGATGTCGCGATTTTCTTTCTTGCGATAGCCGTGACCCTCGTTCAGCGCATTCATGAACCACACGGTCTGGCCCTGGCTACGGAGCGCTTCGACCACCTGTTTCGACTCTGTTACGGGTACGCGCGGGTCGTTCTCACCTTGCACGATCAGCATCGGAATGGCGATCTTCTCTACATTGTTCAGCGGACTTATTTTCTCCAGATAAGCGCGCATTGCCGGGTCTCGTTCGTCGCCGTACTCAACACGCCGCAAATCGCGGCGGTAATCCTGCGTGTTTTCGAGGAAAGTAACGAAGTTGCTGATGCCGACGATGTCCACCGCCGCCTTTAGCTTGTCGCTGTAGTGAAACGCGCTCGCCAGCACCATGTATCCGCCGTAACTGCCACCGAATACTGCCACGCGCTCCTTATCGAGGTCTGGCTGCGTTGCAATCCAGTCAAGCAGCGCACCGATGTCGCGCACCGAGTCTTCTCGCCTGAAACCGTTGTCGAGCGACAGGTAACTCTTGCCGTAGCCGGAAGAGCCACGAACATTCGGAATGACAACTGCAACGCCCAGCTTTTCTACCCACATCTGGTAGGTACTGCTGAAACCCGGCCTGGACTGGCCTTCAGGACCCCCGTGAATCGAAACAACCACCGGGAACGGCCCCGCACCACGCGGCTTGTAAAGCCAGGCGGGGATCTGCCGTTGGGAATCGCCGTCATTGTCGAAGGTTGGATACTCGATCAACTCAGGAGTCTGAAACGTGGAGCTATCGAGTCCGCCAACCTCGCTGGTCGTCCAGCGTACCAGCTGAAAATATTCCAGTGGCCCGTCACCAAGCTCCAGTACGAATGTGTCGCTCGGCGTGCGCGCGGTATTGAGCGTCATTCCAAGAAAGCGATCGTCAGGACTGAAATCGAGTCCAAAAACGAGACCGGTCGGAATGTTGTCGACACTTCTATACTTTTTCGTTTTGGTGTCCAGCAGATACAGCCGCGACATGCCATTTTCATTCACGGCGAAAGCGATGCGCCTGCGGTCGTGACTGATGTCTGCGCTATTGACGTCCCACGGGATATCCGCGGTGATGATTTCCGCTTCTGCACCAGTTTCCAGCGGCTGCCAGGCAAGCTGCTGAAACTCGCCACCGGAATCTGTGACCAACCAGAATCCGCCTTCATCTTTGTCAAAGCCGAGCGGAATATTCGCGCTGGCCTTTTCCCTGCCACCGGCCATAAGCTTTTTTTGCCGGGAATCGAGATCCAGGAGATAAACTCGTGAATCGGCGATGCTGACGTAATTCGAAATCAACAGCTTGCTGCCGGACTCCGAAAACTCCGCAGGGCCCCACCAGGTGCCGTCCGGAGACTCCAGAATCATCACGCTGCTGGCCGGATCCATTGGGTCCATAAGCCAGACATCATTTGACGCACCGTTACGGCGCGTACTCTGATAAGCGAACCGTCTTCCCTGGCGATCCCACACGGTCGCGCCGTTTCGGGATTCGCCATCGGTGAGCAATTTCGTACTACCGTCCGCCGGATCCAGCATGAATATCTGCGTAAACTCGCTGCCGCCCGTGTCACGGGTGAAAATCAGGTTGCGGCCGCCCGGTTGCCGGCTGACACCACCCACGGGTTCTTTGTAAAAGGTGATCTGCTGCCGCGCACCGCCGGGCATGTCGACACGATGGATCTGATTGACGTCAGCGAAGCGCGTCGAGATGTAGACGCCCCGTCCGTTTTCGGTCCAGTCCCGGAAACTCGCTGATCGCACATTTTGAAATTGATTGAGGTCGTTGATGATTGCATCGGGAATAGCAGGAATGTCTTCCATGATCAGGTTGCCGCTATTCGCTTCAGTGCGCTGAATCGAATCTGCGGCAAGCGCCGATACTGCCGTCAGAATAGCGACACCAAATATTGATTTTCTGAATAATTGCATTTTCATTCCCCGTCTATCGGGACCTTAGACGACCAGCAACGCCATGAAGTCGTCCACCGCGGTTGCCGCCAACTTGTCCCGATTTGCACAAAGCCGGTCCAGCTCCTTCCACTGCCCTTGTTGCAACCTGGTCGACACGCTGGATGCAAATTTCTTTTTCAATTGAGGGATGCCTTCGTCGCGGCGTTGCCGGTGACCTATGGGAAAGTCAACGGCCACGCGATCCGTCTTTGAACCATCGTTGAAGAACACCTGAATTGCGTTACCAATATAGCGCTTCTCAGGGTCGAAGTAGTCTTTCGTAAAGTCCGTGTTTTCCCTGACTACCATTTTGCTCCGCATCTGGTCGATTCGCGGGTCGCCGGCAACCGCGTCCTCATAGTCGGCTGCCGTGAGGCGTCCGAAAATCATCGGCACAGCGGCCATGTACTGAATGCAGTGGTCCCGATCGGCAGGGTTGTCGAGTGGCCCGGTCTTGTCGATAATCCGCATGGCAGGTTGCTGGGTTTCGATGACGACTTTATCGATGTCATCCAGCCGCTCCTTAACCTGTGGATGCAAGGTCATTGCCGCCTCGACTGCCGTTTGTGCATGGAACTCGGCCGGGTAGGAAATCTTGAACAGGATATTCTCCATCACATAGCTGCCGTACCCTTGTGAAAATTTGAATGGCTGGCCTTTGAACAACACATCGTAATAACCCCATGTTTGTGCGGTGAGGGCGGATGGATACCCCATCTCCCCGGTCATCGCGATCAGCGCCAGACGCACGCCGCGGCTGGTTGCGTCACCTGCGGCCCAGCTTTTTCTCGAACCGGTGTTCGGCGCATGCCGGTAGGTGCGCAGGGCGCAGCCGTCGAGCCACGCGTGGGAGACTGCATTTATCACCCTATCCCGGTCGCCACCGAGCATTCGGGTGACGACCGCCGTTGTGGCAACCCTCACCAGCAGGACGTGATCGAGGCCGACCCGGTTGTAGCTGTTCTCGAGGGCGAGAACGCCCTGGATCTCGTGCGCCTTGATCATCGCCGTTAGCACATCGTGCATCGTCAATGGATCTTTGCCCCGCGCGCGCGCAATGCGGCTCAGGTAATCTGCAGTCGCGAGAATACCGCCGAGATTGTCGGACGGGTGGCCCCACTCCGCAGCCAGCCAGGTGTCGTTGAAGTCCAGCCAGCGAATCATTGTGCCGATATTGAATGCACCGGCCACCGGTTCCAGCTCGTATGAGGTGCCCGGCACACGTGCGCCACCTGGCAGCGTGGCCCCGGGAACCACCGGGCCCAGCAATTTCGTGCAGGCGGGATAATCGAGCGCCTGAAAACCGCAGGCGAGCGTGTCCATAAGACAGTAATGCGCGGTTTCATAAGCGAGATCGCTATCGATCGTCGTGTTGCAGACGTAGTCCGCAATATCGACCAATACCTGGTCCGGCTCAGGCCGCGCAGCCGAGCATAAGTCGTTGGCAGACATTTTGTCTCCGTAAAACTTTCGTTTGAAAAACCGCAGCGGCCCGCCCCAGCGGGCGATCAAAACTTGACATCTGCGTTCTTGTCAAATCGCCCGGTGGGCCGGGCTCCTGCGAAACCGAA
>JADFGH010000205.1 GCA_022567775.1 Pseudomonadota bacterium
AATCCTGGACAGGGCCGATCAGCTCGCGCCAATATCGTGAATTCAGGCGCATTGAGACTGACCTTACGTTTCGTGGCGAGCGCGAAGCACCCTACGAGGCATCCCAGACTGATTTGCTTGCGGCACACCTGGCACACGATCTTGGATGCAACCTCCTGCGCCAGACCGAAGCCGAGTACGTCATCACAGGATCCGATCGCGGTGCCGAACCCGACCCTGTCGGCAATATGGTCGAGCTCGTCAGCAACAATCTCGCCCAGTACAGCACGCTGCAATTCTCAGCCACTGATGACCGCGCAAACTCCGTCATCGAGGGAAAGGCCCATCAAATCGACGAGGATCTGTACCAGTACTGGATAACAGTGCAGCCAAAAGATCCGGACTCGGATCTTCAGGCAGTAAGCGCGAGCGCTTATGTTCGTCTGCCAGAACAGTTCACGATCGCCGCAGTATCAACTTTTCAAGCAGATCGATCATGGAAAAGCAACGCCAGCTTTCTGGCGTCGTTGCGAATTGTGGAATTGCAGGACCTGGGCGCGTGCGCAGCGAAGCGCATTAACAGCAGACCGCCGGGCTATCTCCGTAGTGCCGGAGACTGTTTCGCGCTAGCCGTTCGATCCACCGATGACGCAGTGGTCTTTTTCCTGAATCACCAGTTGAACAACGGCCTGGTAAGGCTTGCCGATGCATCCTGCCTGCAACGTGCCAGCGCGAGAATCGTGCGCAACGACCAGCAGCTGCAATTCGCATTACCGCCGGACTCTCTGCCATCGGCAGCCTGGTCTGCGGCAGAAACCTGGCAGCTGCAACCGGACCTGGATACTTACTACGCCATAGCAGCGACCGATACCAAAGCTGCGCGCGCATTGTCACAGCATATCGGGCAACTGCCGAAGCGCTGCTCGGCATCCGTCCGGCCGGGAATGGAAGGCATTGCGTTGCGCCGCTGGATGGAAGAACTAGAAACAATAATCGAACACTGGGAGCCGGCCATCGACTGGCAGACCATTCGCGTCAAGAACATCTATTGAGGGCAGGATAATGTTCAGACTACTCGGGTTCCTGATTGGGTCAGCAACCGCAATAACCATAATTCTCCTGCTGCTCGGCATACCGGACTTTCATCTCGCCGACCGCGGGATCGACCAGCAGCGATTCGACGCCGTGGTAGGCAAGCTGAAAGAAAAACAGCAGGAAGTTGCAGATGTCGCCGAAGTTCTTGTCGATGAAGCGGCCGGAATGGTTGATGATGTGCAGGACAATATCGAAGTCGTCACGGAAAAAATACTGCCTGATATTGCAGACGACCACCTCGTGATCCGGAGCGAATTGCAGTGGTATTCGTTCTGGAATCCGTTCCGCAGCGAGATTGCGGCGCGGGGATTTGTTAGCCGGCTGGAAAAAGTAACGGGGCTCGACTATCGCGTTGTCAAAATAAAGATCGGCGTCTACGAAGTGGCATTTGCCTACGACAATGATGTGGAAAGGCGTACAAAACTGTCGCAGATTTCGGCGGCGACCGGTCTCGATCTGCCGGACTCATGACGCTCAGCCGATATATCAGGGCCATCGCCACACTTGTTCTCGGTGTCCTCCTGAGTCCCGGAGTACCTGCTGCAAATGCGCCGGTGATTTCAGAGGCGGATCCCGATGCCGCATGGCGTGTTTACCTGAGCAATGATACGGGCCTCCAGCCCAGTTACCGCTTCCCGCACGCGAGTTGTTTTCGTGCCGCTGCAGCCACCTACGGTCTGCCGGAAACTCTGTTGCTGGCGGTAGCGCGCGGCGAAAGCGACTTTGAACCGACCGCGCGATCGCGCGCAAACGCGCATGGCGTGATGCAGATTCTGTGGCCGGCCACCGCTAACCACCTCGGTATCTACCGCCTGACGGAACTCTATGATCCATGCACCAATATCGATGCCGGCGCGCGCTACCTGCAGGAAATGCTGAATCGATTTAACGGCAATCTGCACCTCGCACTGGCGGCCTATAACTACGGGCCGGAAAGGATTGCCGCTAACCAGGAGGACATTCCACCAGGGGCCAGTTGGTATAGCGCCTACATTTTCCGTCACCTGAATTACATCCTCGGTGATCGCGCATTGGCCAGGCCCGCCGGCGAGCATTTGTATTCGGATCTGGGCCGCTCGACACTGGTCAGTTTCGGTGAACCGTATCGCGCGGCGGCGTTTGTCGAAAGACTCGAGCAACGCGCCCCGGAGCTTGAACTCGACTGGTTTCGCAAGGGTGTCGGCAAATTTGCGGTCGTGCTCATTTACGAGGACCGCGAACACTTCCTGAGCAGCGCCCGGCTACTCGAAAGGGCCGGATTCCTGCTTGATTAAGCTTTGAATCAATGACTTATGCTCGATTATCAAGCCTGTCCTTAACAGGCGGTACTAATCGGGTTACCCTTCACGCCATGCCTCGCCTCCGCAGACAATCGTGACTGTTCCGAAGCTGGTGCTGATGTTGCTGCTGCTAGCAGCGCAGAGCGGCGCCCTCGCGCACGCCTTTGCACACGATGCCGGCGCACCGCAGAATCAGGCCTGCGCAATCTGTGTCACGGTAAGTCAACTGGATTCCAGCTGCGTTAACGCCCCCTCCAATACGGACATCGAGCCTTGCCACTCGTGCCAAACGATTGCGCATGCGGCAACCCTCGAATCGTTCCACGCGCCGCTGGCAAGGCAGCGCGGCCCACCACAGCCACTCTGACGTTATCCGGACAAGAAGGGACAAATTTCTTAAGACCTGACTGTTTGTGATTTGTGCCTGATCTGGCGGATGCGACCACGATGTTTGCATCGCCACAACGTTAGCAGAGTGAAAACTCCCATGAAAATTACACGAGCATTATCATTGCTGTTGATTTTAGGCGCGTCAGCTTCAACAGCATTTTCACAAGACCTGGCAGCTGAAGTTGAGGAGTTGCGAAAACTCCTGGGCGAGGTACAGCAGGATTATCAAAGCAGGATCGCCGATCTCGAGGAACGACTTACGCGTGCGGAACGATTGGCCAGCGGCGCGAAACGGGATGCCGAAGAAGCGTACGAAATTGCAGAGCAGACCTCTATCGATCAGTCATCCGGCCTGGCATTGCAAAACGTTTTTAACCCGGCAATAGGATCTGTAATCGTCGCACGCTACGGCAATGTCGATCAGGGTTGGGAAGCGATACCGGGATTTATGCCAGGCGGCGAAATCGGGCCTGGCGGTTCCGGCTTTTCGATCGGAGAAACAGATTTCAACTTCACATCAAATGTTGACCCCAACTTTTTTGGGAATTTGACGCTTGCCATCGAAAATGACGGCGGCGAAACAAAGATCGCGCTTGAAGAGGTCTGGATTCAAACAACCAGTTTGCCGGCAGGATTCTCATTGATTGGTGGCAGGTTTTTCTCGGAGGCGGGATACCTTAATAAGTTTCACCGCCATACGGACGATTTTTCAGACCGGCCCCTGCCATACCAGGCATTTTTCGGCGGGCAGTACATAGCTGATGGAATCCAGGCGCGCTGGGTCGCGCCGGCCGCTTTGCTGGTCGAACTTGGTGTGGAACTGAACTGGGGCGGAGGTTTTCCGGCGACTGCCAATAATACGACCGCCGCCGGCGCCGTCACGGTATTTGCCAACATCGGCGGCGATGCGGGAAACAGCAATAGCTGGCAATTAGGATTGTCCTGGCTGTCGGCCGACATAGTCAATCGAGAAGATGGCAACAGCGGCGATTCATTTTCCGGTGACAGCGACCTGGCCACTATCGACTTTGTCTGGAAATGGGCACCGGATGGCAATCCGACTGTGCGGAACTTCAAAGTGCAGGCAGAATACTTTCGCAGGTACGAAAACGGCGTATTCGCGGGAATACCTTACGATGGGGACCAGTCCGGCTGGTACCTGCAGGGCGTTTGGCAGTTCATGCAGCGTTGGCGCGCAGGTTACCGCCACGATGCTGTTGATGCGAACAACGGCCCGTTGTTTGCCGGCACGATTCTCGAGGATCCGGGACGCAGTTCGAAACGCGACAGCCTGATGATCGACTGGTCGCTGAGTGAATTCAGCCGCTTGCGCCTGCAATTAACCAACGACCAGGTTTTGCCGGTGACCGACCAGCAGTTGTTCCTGCAATACATCATGAGCATTGGCGCGCACGGCGCGCATGAATTCTAGGGCGCGGCAATATGAAAAACATCACAGCAATATTCATGACATTAATGACCCCGCTTTCGGCGAATGCACTGAACGTGTTTGCCTGCGAACCTGAATGGGGCGCCCTGGTCAAGGAATTGGCAGGCGACATCGCAGAAGTCACAGTCGCGACAACGGCATTTCAGGATCCGCACCAATTGCAGGCGAGACCGAGCCTGATCGCGGCGGTTCGCCGTGCGGACCTTTTAATCTGCACCGGTGCCCAATTGGAGATTGGCTGGTTGCCGCTGTTGCTTCGCCGCTCGGCAAATCCGCGTATCCAGGTGGGCGACCCAGGGTATTTTCTGGCTGCCGATTTCGTGCGAAAAATCGAAATTCCGAAGCTCGTCGATAGATCGCAGGGCGATATTCATCCGCAGGGCAATCCGCATGTGCATCTTGATCCGCGCAACATTCGGCGCATCGCCAGCGCCCTGGCAAAACGATTGACCGAGATTGACCGCTCGAGCAGCGCTGTCTACGAATTGCGCCTGAACGATTTTCAGGACCGCTGGTCCGCCGCGATGCTGCGCTGGGAAGACGAGTCTGCCGGCCTTGCTGGCCTGCGTCTCGTGTCGCATCACAGAAGTTTCAGCTACCTGGCCGCGTGGCTCGATCTGGACATCGTTGCGACCCTTGAACCAAAACCGGGAATACCACCGAGCGGTGCACACCTTGCCAGGCTGCTGGAGCAGCTTACCCCCGATCCTCCGGTCGGCG
>JADFGH010000206.1 GCA_022567775.1 Pseudomonadota bacterium
CCTCCTGGTCGTGATCTTCATGTATATCGTGGACGTCAATCAGACGGAGCATGCGATTCGTCGCAATTTCCCGGTCATCGGCCGCTTCCGTTATCTGTTCGAAAATCTGGGCGAGTATTTTCGCCAGTATTTCTTCGCTCAGGACCGAGAGGAATTGCCTTTTAACAGGGCGCAACGTAGCTGGGTGTACCGGGCCGCGAAGGGCATAGACAACACCATCGCATTCGGCTCGACACGCGACCTGCGACCGGTTGGCACGATGATCTTCGTTAACTGTCCTTACCCGGTGCTCGAGACTGATGTTTCACCCACTGAGGCACTCAAGATCGGCCCCCATGCCCGCCATCCCTACATGACGGATTCGATCTTCAACGTTTCCGCAATGAGTTACGGCGCCATTTCGAAACCGGCGGTACTCGCGTTGTCGAAGGGATCCGCTATGGCCGGCAACTGGCTGAACACCGGTGAAGGCGGACTGTCTCCCTATCACCTCGAAGGTGGCGCGGACATCGTGTTCCAGATCGGCACTGCCAAATACGGCGTGCGCAATGATGACGGCAGCCTCAATGACGATAAGCTTCGGGAGGTTGCCGCCCACGACCAGGTCAAAATGATCGAACTCAAGTTGAGCCAGGGCGCCAAACCCGGCAAAGGTGGAATACTGCCGGCCGAAAAGGTGACCGAGGCAATCGCGAGCATTCGCGGCATCAAGGTCGGAGAAGCCTCGATCAGTCCTAATCGTCATCCCGAGATCGATTCCGCCGAAGATTTGCTAAACATGATCAATCACCTGCGTGACGTCAGCGGACTGCCGGTTGGTTTCAAGACCGTCATTGGCGCCTACGGCTGGCTGGAAGAACTGTTTGACCTGGTGCTGGAGCGTGGCATCGAAAGCGCCCCGGATTTCATCACCGTAGACAGCGGCGATGGTGGCACGGGAGCGGCGCCGATGAGCCTGATGGATTGTGTTGGCTTACCAATCAGAGAAAGCCTGCCGCTCGTCGTTGACATGATTAATCGCTACGGGCTCGATGAGCGAATTCACGTTATTGCGAGTGGCAAATTAATTACCCCCGCCGAGGCCGCCTGGGCGCTATGCGTCGGCGCTGATTTCATTAATTCAGCACGCGGTTTCATGTTCGCGCTTGGCTGCATCCAGGCATTGCAGTGCAATAAGAATACCTGCCCCACCGGAGTTACCACGCACGACAAACGCCTGCAGCGGGGCCTGGTGGTAGCGGACAAGGCAGAGCGGGTTCGCCAGTACTCATTAAACATGCGTAAGGAAATTGGCATCATCGCGCATTCCTGCGGGGTTCCGGAGCCACGGCGCCTCAAGCGATTCCATTGCCGGGTTGTTCAGGCGAACGGGTGTTCGATACCGCTCACAGATTTGTATCCGGACGTCATCGCCCCTGGCAAAGCAGCCTGATAGTTGATCGCTCGCCGGGGCGAGCTCCTACGGGACAATACGCGCATTGAGCTAACGTGGGAGCTCGCCCCGGCGAGCGACAAAATTTTGAGGACATGTTTAATAAGACACGCACTCGAAGTGTTGCCAAGCCCGAACAGCTAGCGTTTTTTCGGCATGTAAAGATCGGTGAGCGTGCCGTCGTAGGCCTCTGCGGCAAACGCGATCGTTTCCGAAAGGGTCGGATGGGGATGTATGGTCTGACCGATATCCGTCGCATCTGCGCCCATCTCTATGGCCAATCCTACCTCGGCAATCAGGTCGCCGGCGTTTGGCCCGACGATACCGCCGCCGATGACACGCCCGGTCGCTTTGTCGAACAGCAACTTCGTGAATCCCTCATCGCGGCCCAATGACAGGGCGCGGCCACTTGCGGCCCAGGGGAATTTCGATTTTTCATAAGAGATGCCATCACGTTTGGCGTCGATCTCTGTGAGTCCGACCCAGGCGATCTCGGGATCGGTGTACGCCACGGATGGAATCGTGCGCGCATCAAAAGCACTCTTTTGGCCTGCGGCAACTTCTGCCGCGACCTTGGCCTCATGTGACGCCTTATGCGCCAGCATCGGGCCAGCCACAAGATCGCCGATGGCAAATATGTGTGGCACATTCGTCTGCATCTGTTTGTTCACCGGGATGATGCCACCCTGATCAACATTGACGCCGGCTTTTTCGCAATCCAGCTTGTCTCCGTTGGCTCGCCGCCCGATAGAAATCAGAACCCTGTCGTAGACCTCTCGCGCCGGCGCGTTCTTGCCCTCGAAAGCAACCTCGATGCCCGGCACTGTCGCCAGCATGCCAATGACTTTGGTACCCAGCATGATGCTTTCATAACGCTTATCGATAATTTTGCGGAACGGCCGCACCAGATCCGGATCAGTGCCAGGCATCAACGCGTCTGTAAGTTCGACCACGGTCACCTTGGTGCCAAGGGCGCTATAGACGCAAGCCAGCTCGAGGCCGATGATGCCGCCGCCGACCACCAGCATGCGCATTGGCAATGGATCAAGCTCGAGCGCGCCGGTCGAATCGACGATGCGCGGGTCGTCGGGCGTGCCGGGTAGCTCTGCAGACTCCGACCCTGCTGCGATGATGCAATGCTCGAAATCGATGGCGTCACCAGAATCAAGCACGAGGCGATTTGGCGACGCGAATTTTGCGACTCCATGAATCACCGTCACTTTGCGCTGCTTCGCGAGCTGCGTAAGTCCGCCTGTCAGGCGCGCGACGACCTTGTTCTTCCAGCCGCGTAACGCCAGCGCATCGATTTTCGGCTTGCCGAATCTGACGCCGTGATCGGCCATGGCTGCCGCGTCATCGATGACCCTGGCTGCATGCAGCAATGCCTTTGACGGGATGCAACCAACATTCAGGCAAACGCCGCCAATGACCGGGTAACGCTCGACAAGAATGACCTGCAACCCTAAGTCGGCTGCGCGAAATGCGGCGGTGTAGCCACCGGGCCCCGACCCGATAACGACCAGCTGCGCACTATGCGTCGCAGCCGCTCGAGGCTGGCGCCCCACTTCAGCGGCCGGGGTCGCGGCGGCCAGGATCGCTTTTTGCACTTCGATATCAAGCACGACTGTTGACTCGGATTCAACCAGCTCAGTTGCGTCAAGCGTCAGCATCACGTCGCCGGAATTGACCTTGTCGCCGACCTTTATTTTGAGCGCCCTGACCTTGCCCGCATGTGTCGAGGGCACGTCCATCGAGGCCTTGTCGGTCTCGAGCGTAATCAGTGACTCTTCGATCGCCACCTCATCGCCCGGCTCGACCAGCACCTCGATGATTTCCACATCCGAGAAATCGCCGAGGTCGGGGATCACCAGTTCGACCTGGTGGGTCGTCACGGAGTCGCCTCGAGAAGGGCATCGACATTCGACAGCGTCTGGCTCAGATGCGTTGTGAAACGCACTGCATAGGCACCGTCGATGACGCGATGATCGTAGGACAATGAAATGGGCAACATGAGCCGCGGCTTGAATGTCGAACCGTTCCATACCGGTTGCATGGTCGAGCGTGATACGCCGAGGATTGCAACTTCGGGCGCATTGACGATCGGCGTAAACGCCGTGCCACCAATGCCTCCCAGGCTCGAAATGGTAAAGCTCGCACCCTGCAACTGCTGCGCTTTCAGCTTTCCTTGCCGCGCAGCTGCCGACAGCTCAGCAAGTGCCTGAGCAAGCTCATACACATCCATGCGGTCCGCATCGCGGATGACCGGCACCATCAGTCCGTTTTCAGTGTCTGCCGCGAAGCCTAAGTGGAAATACTTCTTGAAAACGAGCGACTCGCCATCTTCCGAAAGAGATGCATTGGCCTTGGGATATTCTTTCAAGGTGGCAATGCAGGCTTTCAAAATGAAAGCGAGCGGGGTGAGACTGATGCCTTTTTTCTTTGCCGGGCCTTTCAATTCCTGCCGCCTGGCTTCGAGCTCGGTGATATCCGCGAGATCGTGCTGCGTGACATGCGGCAGATTGATCCAGCTTGCCTGCAGACGCGGTCCTGAAATCTTCTGAATTCTGGTCAGCGGTTTGCTTTCGATCTCGCCAAATTTCGCGAAATCGATCACTGGCACCTGCGGCCATGCGGTCCGGGCGTCCGGTGCTGCTCCGGTGGTCAGAATCGCTTTAACAAATGCTTTGACGTCATCATGCAAGATCCGCTTCTTCGGCCCCGACCCTTTGACCTGTACCAGGTCCACGCCGAGCTCGCGCGCAAGCTTGCGCACCGAGGGGCCGGCATGCGCTTTGGAAAAACCGGCCTCATCGATTGCCGGCAAGTCCGGATGCGGCTTCGGCGGAGAGGCGGCAGCAGGTGCCTGCACCGGTGGTGGCGCGACAACGGTCGTCTCGCCCTGCATGAGCCTGGCTTCGCTCGCCGGGGTCGCCACGACGGTATCGCTGATTTCGACGGTGAGACGCCCTATTACGTCTCCCGCCGATACCTTGTCGCCGACTGCTACGGAGATTTCCTCGATAACGCCGTTTCCCGCAGCAGGAACATCCATAACAGCTTTGTCGGTCTCGAGCGTGATCAGGCCATCTTCGCCCGCGACTTCGTCACCCGGCTTGACCAGAATTTCTATGACCTCGACGTCGGAAAATTCGCCGAGGTCAGGAATGACGATGTCGATAACGTTTGCCATCAGAGCGTTACCGGGTCCGGTTTCTCAGGATCGATGCCGAATTTTTCGATCGCCTGCGCCACGGTCTTCTGGTCGAGCATGCCTTCGTCGGCCAGCGCTTTCAGCGCGGCTACCGTGATGTATCTCCGGTCGACTTCGAAATGCTGTCTGAGCGCGGCTCGACCGTCACTGCGGCCGTAGCCGTCGGTGCCCAAGGTTACATACTGGCCAGGTATCCAGCGCTGAACCTGGTCGGGTACGATTTTCATGTAATCCGTCGCGGCGACGTACGGTCCCT
>JADFGH010000207.1 GCA_022567775.1 Pseudomonadota bacterium
GGCATTTTTAATCAGAAAAACGTGTTCCGGGCGCAGGTCGCCATGGCCATCCCGGATGTGGCCAGCTTGCGCTCGTTTTTCCAGCAGCGCTGAATTGGCATCGACATACGAGCATTGCCGTCTCAGTAATTCATTGATTCGCTTCTCAGGCAGGGCAGGTTGCGCGCGCAACAGCTGCTGTGACCAATGCCCGAGCCGCTCACGAAGATGTGTGACGTAGCGGCCAGCCGCAAAATCAACCGTCGCAGTCTGCGCATAAAATCGCCGCAGCTTCTGCATCAGCTTGCGGATTTCTGCCGGCGGCGCACGATCCTGTGACGCGGCTACCAGCAAGCTCTGAGAGTCCGCCAGCCGCACCATTTTGACCAGCCATTCGACGACGCAGCCGTCCGCGTCGAGTGCGAGTGCACCGCTTTCGTCAAGCACCAGGGGGACGACGCCCAGGTAAGTGTTTTTCGCAAGCCGCCGATTGAGTCGCAATTCGTCTTTGCACAACTGATGCCTGGCTGCCAGTGATGAAAAGTCGAAGCCGCCCTGGCGAAACGGTTTTTTCATTTTGAATACATGCCGTTCTGTCATGAACAACCAGGCATGATGCGTCTGCCGCAGCGCTACCTGCCGCGGGTGTTCGCGATAGTTGCCCGGGTCGCTGAGAAAGCTGACTTTGTCCTCAAAGCTGACTGTTCCGGTTGCGCTCGTATCGCGTGCGGATTTGCTTGCGGTGGGCATGACATGTCGCTCCAGCGTCCTGCTTCCGAGTCTAGCGAGCAGCTGCGACCAGCGCACATAAGTAGGTCTACGTAGTGGCGGAACAAGATGTTGTCTCGCATACTCGTGCGTGTCATGAAGAACCGTATCTATGCAGATCGCCGCGACGCCGGGCGCGCCCTCGCACCGGAAATACAGGCTTGCGAGCTGCATGACCCGATCGTGCTCGGGCTGCCACGCGGGGGTATTCCGGTCGCCTATGAGATAGCGCTGGCGCTTGACGCGCCGCTCGACGTGCTGGTGGTCCGCAAACTGGGGGTACCGTTCCAGCCCGAACTGGCGCTGGGGGCGATTGCATCCGGCCAGGTGCGGGTGCTCAATGAACAGCTTCTCGAGCAGATACCAGGCCTTGATGAAGCGCTCATCGAGGAAATCACTGCCAGGGAAACAAAGGAGCTGACGCGCCGCGAAAAGCTCTATCGCGGCGAGCGGCCGTATCCGGAGTTGCGTGACAGGGACGTGGTCGTGGTCGATGATGGCATGGCAACCGGCTCAACCATGCGCGCCGCCGCAGAAGCGGTTCAGTCCAGGGATCCGGCGAAAGTGCTGATCGCCGTGCCAACTGCTTCCGCAGATGCGGTAGCTTTGGTAGCGGATATCGTGGACCAGGTCATCTGCCTGGATACACCGTCGCCGTTTTTCGCGGTCGGCTATTTTTACCGGAACTTCGGGCAGACGACGGACGACGAGGTGCGCCGCTTATTGCACGATGCGTGGGAGGGACAGCAGTTAAGCGGTCGCACTACTAATGCTTAGAGACAATGACGCGCTGCTGGTGGTCGACGTACAACGGGATTTTCTGCCTGGTGGCGCGCTCGCCGTGCCCGATGGAGATAAAGTCGTACCGGTGCTGGCGGCATGCATCGAGGCATTTGTGCGCAACGACTGTCCGATATTCGCGAGCCGTGACTGGCACCCGCCAGATCACTGTTCGTTTCAGGCATCCGGCGGACCATGGCCGCCACATTGTATCGCCGACAGCCCCGGTGCGACGATCGCAGCTGCACTCCATCTGCCCGCCAACGCGACCATTATCGACAAAGGCAGGTCGGTGGATCAGGAGGCCTACTCCGCATTCGAGGGTACCGCGCTCGATGCGCACCTGAAGGATCTGCACACCCGGCGGCTGTTCATCGGCGGGCTGGCGACCGAGTACTGCGTACTCAACACGGCGCTGGATGCCCTGCGACTTGGCTATGAGGTGGTGGTGCTGCAGGACGCAATCCGCGCGATTGACCAGGCCGGCGGCGAACAAGCGATCGAAAAACTGCAGCGCAGGCATGCGGGATTCATGCATTCCGCCGCCGTCCTCGACCGCCAGCGCTGACACTGGCGCCGTCTTGTCCAGCCCCACGATCCAGCCGCACGCCATGCCGCAAGCCAGCGGGCTGCTGACGGATCTGTATCAGTTGACGATGCTGGATGCGTATCTCGACGCGGACCTGCGCGAGCAGGCTGTATTTGAATTTTTCGTGCGCCGGCTGCCCGGGAATCGCAGCTTCCTGATGGCCGCCGGGCTCGAGCAGCTGCTCGACTACCTCGAGAGGCTGTCGTTCAGTTCAATCGAGATCGAATGGCTTGCCTCGACGGGACGCTTCAGCTCGGATTTGCTGGACTATCTCGCCGGGTTTCGATTTCGGGGTGAGGTGCGGGCGATGCCCGAGGGCACGCTTTGCTTTGAGAACGAGCCCATCGTGCAGGTCGTCGCGTCGTTGCCGGAGGCGCAGCTCATCGAGACACGGCTGATTAATCTCATCCATTATCAGACACTGATTGCGAGCAAGGCGGCACGTTGCGTGCTGGCGGCACCGGCGAAGATGCTGGTCGACTTCGGCCTGCGCCGCGCGCATGGTGCAGAGGCTGGGTTGCTGGCGGCGCGCGCCAGCTACATCGCGGGTTTTACCGGCACCTCGACGGTGCTGGCCGAAGCTGCATTCGGCATACCCATCTTCGGCACCATGGCACATTCATTCATACAGGCGCATGCGTCGGAGATGGAGGCATTCGAGCACTTCGTCCGGACCTATCCCGATGATTCGGTGCTCCTGATCGATACTTACGACACGCTGGCCGCTGCCCGCGCCGTGACCGACCTCGTCAAACGGCTGCGTCCGCAAGGCATCAGCGTGCAGGCAGTGCGACTCGACAGCGGCGACTTGCCGGCGCTTGCCACGGAGGTGCGGAAAATTCTCGATGGCAATGGCTGCGAGGATATCTCCATCTTCTGCAGCGGGAGTCTCGATGAATATATCCTGGCAACGGAATTCCGGGAGGCGCCGGTGGACGGATTCGGCATCGGTACTCACCTGGATGTGTCGGCCGACGCACCGTATCTCGACTGTGTCTACAAGATCGAGGAGTATGCGGGCACCGCGCGCCGCAAGAAATCGCCCGGCAAAGAAACCTGGCCCGGCCGCAAGCAGGTCTACCGGCGACATGATGCCGATGGCTTCATGCAGGGCGATGTCCTTGCAGAGATCCAGGATGATTGCGAGGGGCGAGCGCTGCTTGAGACCGTCATGCGCGATGGCGAAAGGCTGGCGCCGTCGCCGGATTTGACGGCGGTGCGCGAGCACTCGGCGCAAGCACTGGCTGGTTTGCCGGAATCCATGCGCGATCCTTTCGCTAAACCTGGCTACCCGGTAGAGATATCAGAGACCCTTAAAGCGCTTGCGGCAAAAATCGATCGCGCTACCGAGCGAGGTTAGCGCCATTCGTAATTGCTTGTTGCAGCAGCACGCGCCGGCATTGAGCTTCGCATCGTTCGGCGCGATGCGGAGCTGTGCAAACCCTGATACCGCAGCGAGAAAAAGCAGTGATACATTGCCGATATGGTTATCGCCACACATGACGATATCGTTCAATTGTTTCCCGGCACGGCCCTCAAACAGCAGGGTTAAGTAAAGCAGGATTCGAATTCTTGAGCATCCGGTGAGCACCGTGACGCCGGTCACATAAAATTCGCCGCTTCCCGAGATTATGTCTGATATTTCAATCAGTTAGTTAGCTATTTTCGCGCCATACTTTACACGATGCGGCAACTGGCCTAGACTGCTAAACCCGCTAAAAGTATCTGAACGAGAGCCTTCGCCCCCTTTATTTGCAAGGCCGTTCGAGGTGACATTCATGAGTCATCAGCAGCCAGCGCCGAGTGTGGTCGGCTCGTCGGGTGAGCAAGACGCCTCACTGCCGTTTATTACCGACAGCCATAACATTGCGCTCGACCAATTGGGCAAGGCATTTTCTATTGCGCGGCCGCTGGCGATACTGATCGGCGAGGGCAAATCCGGCGCCAGCTTTCTGCTGCGCCGCTTTCTCGCCGATATTGGGGACGAGGTCACGGTAGTGCGCATCACCGAGCCGTGTGCCGATGCCATTTCCGGCATGCGGGAAATCATTCACGCGATCGGCTTCGAGGCAAAGGACATGAGCCTCCTTGACCTGGAAAACGTGTTCGAGATGTTTCTGTCCTCGCAGAAGACCCACCATCGCCGCACCATCATCTGCATCGAAGAAGCCCAGGATAGCGGGAGCTGGGTGCTCGACGGCGTACGCCGCCTGGTCGAGATGGAGACCAGGAGCCAGTTCGGCCTGATGGTGATTCTCTCGGGACGGCCAGGCCTGAATGAACTGCTCGACGAACCTCCGTTGGATGTGATCTGCGCCCGCGCCGGAGCGCGGATTGCCCTGGCGCCATTCTCACTGGTTGAGACCCGGGAATTTATTCGCTGGCAAGTCGAGTCGGAGGGTGCCGCTGACGTCGGTCAGGTGTTCGACTTCGACGCGATCACGCTCATACACGAGTTCTGTGAGGGCGTGGCCGATGCCATCAGCACGCTTTGTTCCAAGGCCCGCGAGTTGGCCGGCAAGGAGGATACGGCGCCGGTGACGACGGCACTGGTCAAGCAGGCGGGCCAGTTGCTGCGGCTGGTGCCCGACATGCAGCTGTCGGACGCTGAGACGGTATCCGTGGAAATCCTCAAGATGGGCGCCCAGGGCGGGCGACTCATCGCGCGCGCTAATGGCGAGGTTATCCAGGAGCAACCGCTCAACCGGGATCGTATTTTGATCGGGCGTGACGAACTGTGCGATATCCGTATCACCAGTG
>JADFGH010000208.1 GCA_022567775.1 Pseudomonadota bacterium
CAAGATTGGCTACGATTCCCACGGATTCTTGCCACAATTTCCGGCGATCGAATAAGCAAGATTGGCTACGATTCCCACGGATTCTTGCCACAATTTCCGGCCATCGAGTCTGACCCAATTGATGCTAAGTAGATCTGTGGGAGCGGCTTCAGCCGCGAATTTTTTTCGGCTCTTGAGCGAACATTTCCTTGATATCCGGAGCGAACTGCCTGGCAAGCGCGGCGTAGATCTTCGGCGTGCCGGTCAAAACGTGACCCGACTGCAGGAAATCCTCGCTGCCATCCAGGCCGCTGATGATGCCGCCTGCTTCGCGGATGATCAGCGCACCGGCGGCCAGGTCCCAGATGCTTAGCCCGGTCTCCCAGAATCCGTCCAAACGGCCTGCGGCAACATAGCAAAGGTCGAGCGCCGCGGCGCCGCCCCGGCGTATTCCCTCGGTATTCCTGATTGCGCCGACCAGCATCCTGAGATACGGCTCGAGCGCCATATTGGAGTCACGAAACGGAAACCCGGTACCAATCAATGCCTGCTCGAGCGCAGTCCGCTTGCTTACGCGAATTTTTCTGCCGTCAAGCTGCGCGCCTTGTCCGCGGGATGCGGTGAACAACTCCTGCCGCATGGGATCATAGACAGCGCCGTGTTCGAGGCGGCCGTTGTGCATCAGGCCGACCGAAACGCAGAACACCGGGAACCCGTGCAGATAGTTGGTCGTCCCGTCCAAGGGGTCGATGACCCACAGGAACTCGGAGTCGCCCTGCCGGCCGGACTCTTCAGCGAGAATTGCGTGCTCGGGATAGTGTCTGTGAATCACGGAAATGACCGCTTTTTCGGCATTGCGGTCTGCTTCGCTGACGAAATCGTTGCGGCCCTTCTTCTCGACTTTAAGTTTGTCGAGTTTGTTGAGGTGGCGGAAAAGAGTATCTCCGCCGCGCCGGGCAGCCATGACTGCCACATTGAGCATTGCTTCCATGTGATGATTCCGCCAGTTTGAAAAAGAACAATCTCCCGCACCCAAGGGGTCTGCGTAGCGACCCCTGTGGTGCGGGACGGTAGAATACCAGACCTTCGATCAGCCGGACCGCAATCCAAGTGAACGTACGCATCATCCTTGTCGGTACAACGCATCCCGGAAACATCGGGGCGACGGCGCGTGCCATGAAGAATATGGGGCTGGCTGATCTGACGCTGGTCAATCCACGGTATTTTCCACACGCCGACGCAACGACACGCGCATCCGGTGCCGAGGACATCCTGCAATCTACAAAGCTTGTTGACAGCCTCACAGAGGCCTTGAGCGACTGCACTTATGTGGCGGGCGCCAGTGCGCGCTCGAGATCGATCGGCTGGCCAAGCATGGCGCCGCGGGCTTGTGCCGAAAGGTTGTTGCAGGAGAGCGCGCACGGCGTTGCGGCGGTGGTGTTCGGGCCGGAACAGTCCGGGTTGACGAACGAGGACCTCGACCGCTGTAACACGCTGCTTACCATCCCGACCGAAGCCGGATTCAGCTCGCTTAATCTTGCAATGGCGGTCCAGATCCTGGCCTATGAATTACGGGTTGCCGGCATATCCGCAGAGGAGCCGCCGCCGGAAGCAGAGGCCCCGCCGGCAACGGGAGCCGAGCTTGAAAATTTTTATACGCACCTGGAACAGGTACTGACCGGCTCCGGCTTCCTTGACCCGCAGAATCCACGGCTGCTGATGCGCCGGCTGCGCCGTCTGTTCGTCAAGGCAGAACTGGATCAGAACGAGGTGAATATTCTGCGTGGAATGCTGGCGGCGCTTGCTCCCGAAGTCCCGAAGGATCAGGCCGAGTGAGCGCCGCCGCAGTTTACCTCGACTTTGCCGCAACCACGCCGATTGATCCACGCGTCGCCGATGCAATGCAGTCCTGTCTGTCGCCGGGCGGTGCATTCGCGAACCCTGCGTCGATTCACATTGCCGGAAGAGCGTCCGCTGCCCTTGTTGAGCAGGCGCGGCAGCGACTGGCGGACCTGCTTGGCGCCGAGCCGCATTGCCTCATCTGGACCTCAGGTGCCACTGAATCAGACAACCTGGCGATCGCGGGGGCAGCCGGTTTTCGGGCACATCGCGGCAAACACCTGATCACGATGCTAACGGAACACAAGGCGGTAACGGAGTCATTCAGGCATTTGGAAAAATCCGGGTACGACGTCACCTGGCTCAAGCCGGATGCTGACGGCCTGCTGGCGATTGATGAACTTGAAGCGCAACTTCGTGAAGACACACAGCTGGTGTCGGTCATGCAGGTCAATAATGAAACCGGCGTCATCCAGGACATCCGGCGCATCGGTGAGGTTTGCCGTGCACGCGATATTTTGTTTCATACGGATGCGGCGCAATCGGTTGGCAAGTTGCCGCTCAACTTGAGCGAAATGCCAATCGATCTGCTGTCCCTGACCGCCCACAAGTTCCATGGCCCGCAGGGAATCGGTGCGCTTTATATTGCTGACCGGCCAGGTTGCAAGGTATTGCCGATCATGCACGGCGGCGGACAGGAGCGCCGCTTGCGGCCTGGCTCGTTGCCGGTGCATCAAATCGTCGGCGCCGGTACCGCTGCCGGGATTGCCCGCGACGAGATGG
Source organism: Pseudomonadota bacterium (assembly GCA_022567775.1). Classification (GTDB taxonomy): domain Bacteria; phylum Pseudomonadota; class Gammaproteobacteria; order Steroidobacterales; family Woeseiaceae; genus SZUA-117. The sequence continues at coordinate 2,602 of JADFGH010000208.1, forward strand.
CGGATGATCTACTGCATGCAGCTACCCTGCGCGACCGGTTGTGGCGGGGCATTCAGGACGTGCCCGGTATTTTGTGCAACGGCAGCACTGATCATGTCTATCCGGGCATCCTCAATGTCAGTGTGCCGGGCGTCGAAGGCGAAAGCCTGATGCTCGGGCTCGAACCCGTGTGTGCCGCCAGCGGCTCAGCCTGCAATTCAACCAGTGGCGAGTCGTCCTACGTCCTGCGCGCGCTCGGCAGGAGTGACGCGCTGGCGCAAAGCGCCATCCGTTTCAGCTTCGGTCGGACCACGACCAAAAATGACATTGACGTCGCCATTGAACGCTATCGATGGGCCGTGGATCATCTGCGTTCGATCGCTCCGTTGCACAGTCCGGGCTGCTGAAATGATCGCGACCGCAGCGTATAACGAGGCCGTGCGCCGGCACTTCGCAGATCCTCGACACGCCGGTGATTTGCAGAAAGACCATGACCTGACGCTTGTCGCAGATGTGTCGGAGTCTGCGGAGGGCGCGCATATCGTGATGTCGGCGGGGATTCGCGGCGACACCATCGCCGGCATGGCATTCAGGGTCCGGGGTTGCCCGCACCTGATCGCGGCGCTGGAACTTGCGTGCAGGATATTGACGGATCAGCCGGTTGCGAGCCTTGAAAACTTCGATTCAGCTAACATAACCGAGGAATTGTCTGTACCGGTGGAGAAGGCCGGCCGTATACTATTGCTGGAAGATGCGCTGGCGACGCTTTGGGCGCAATACGCCAGTGCTGAAGATTGAGGATGTGAATACATGGCCATTTCGTTGACTGAAGCCGCCGCGGAGCGGGTCAGGACCTATCTCGATGCCAGGGGCAAAGGTGTCGGCCTCCGGGTCGGCGTCAGGAAAACCGGCTGCAACGGCTTTGCCTATGTCATCAACTATGCCGACGAAATCGAGGACGGCGATGTCGTATTCGAGCAACGCGGCGTCAAGATCGTGGTCGATCAGACCAGTCTCGAGCTCATCGACGGCACCGAGGTCGATTTCGTGAAAGAAGGTCTGAACGAGGCGTTTCGCTTCCGCAATCCAAACGTGACCGGCGAGTGCGGCTGTGGAGAGAGTTTCAGCGTCTAGCAGCGTGTTGAGTAACTCTGTGCGCCGGCATCCCGGGGATCGGTTCAGTCCATCGGCATTCATTGCCTGAGCGAATTTATCCAAGTAAAATTGATGGCCGACGCGCGGCCGGCTGCTCTGACGCCGGCTTTTTTTCATCTACCCGCAACAAGGATTCGACCATGTCCGTTGAGCAGGCGCTCTCCATCATCAAACCTGATGGCGTCCAGAAAAACCTGGTCGGTGAAATTGTCGGTCGCTTTGAAAAAGCGGGGCTGGAAATTATTGCTGCCAGGATGATTCACCTTTCGAGGGAGCAGGCGGAAGAATTTTATGCCGTCCACAAAGAGCGTCCGTTTTTCGATGACCTCGTCAGTTATATGATGTCCGGTCCAGTCATGGTGTTGGTGTTACAAGGCGATTCGGCAATCAATGCCAATCGGAAAATCATGGGGGCAACGAATCCCGCGGATGCAGAGCTCGGCACCATTCGCGCGGATTTTGCCGAAAGCATCGAAGAGAACATCGTGCATGGATCGGACGGTCCGGACACCGCTCTGCAGGAGATTGCGTTCTTCTTTGGTGACGGTGGCATCTGCCCGCGTACCCGGCAGGACTGCACAAAATGACCCCCGGCCAGGAGCAACTCGAATCGCAGACCGCATCTGATGTGGCCCGTGTGAACCTGCTCGGCCATCCGCAGTCAGCGCTGGTCGGGTTATTTGCCGGTCTCGGTGAGAAACCGTTTCGGGCGCGCCAGCTTCTGCAATGGATACATCAGCGCAACGCAGACACGTTCGATGAAATGACGGATCTGTCTATGGATCTTCGTGCGCAGCTTGGCAAGATCGCGTCGATTCAACTGCTGGAGCTCATCTCCGAGAAAACCTCAGCCGACGGTACGGTGAAATGGCTGTTTGAGTCCGGTGCGGGCCAGGCAGTCGAATCTGTATTCATCCCCGAACCCGGCCGCGGGACGCTGTGCATCTCATCACAGGTTGGTTGTGCACTGGATTGCGCTTTTTGCGCGACCGGCGCCCAGGGATTCAATCGCAACCTTGGTTGCGACGAGATTATCGGGCAGGTTGCGCATGCAAACCGCAACCTGCCGCTGCGGACCAGCGGCAAGCCCGCGGTGACCAACGTCGTTTTCATGGGCATGGG
>JADFGH010000209.1 GCA_022567775.1 Pseudomonadota bacterium
GATCGATCTTTCCAATACCTCGTTGCAGCTCGACGTGATTGCCCGCGAAGCCGACGTCAGCGAGCAACTCAACAACCTTCGCAACACGCAACTCGCAATCGAACAAAACCGGCTGAAGCTCAAGAGCGACCTGATCGAGATCGATTACGAGATCAGGCGCCTGTCGCGTCTCGTGGCGCGCTACGAAGAACTGCAAGGCAAACAGTTCATCTCGAAAAATGAATACGAAGACACTCGTGACGAGCTGCAGTACTACAGAAGTCGCAGAGAGGTTACCCGGGAGAGCCAGGTGCAGGATGAAAAAATTCGCCTCACACAAATCGAACAATTAAACAACTCTGTCGAACATCTGGAAAGGAACCTGAAGCTTGCGCGCGCTAACCTCGACAACCTGCTGATTCGCGCACCGCGATCGGGGCAGCTTACATCGCTAAATGCCGAGATCGGCGAGTCGAAGGACCGCGGCGAGCGCCTCGGCCAGATCGACGATGTGGATCGTTTCAAGGCCACCGCACTGGTTAACGAGTTTTATCTGAACCGGGTTCGCAATGGACAACAGGCGCAGCTCGAGGTCAATGGTCGCGATTACCTCCTGGAGGTGAGCAAAATCTATCCCGAAGTACGGGCTTCGCAATTTGAAGTCGACTTCCGGTTCCTTGGCGATGCGCCGCCGGATATACGCCGCGGGCAGACCTTGCAGTTGCGGCTCGTACTGGGTGATACGACCAAGCGCGCAACGCTGGTGGCGAACGGTCCGTTCTTTAACGATACGGGTGGCGCCTGGGTCTTCGTCCTGGACCCTGATGGAAAAGTCGCTACCCGCCGCATGGTAAAGCTCGGGCGTCGCAACCCGAGCATGATTGAAGTCGAAGCCGGGCTCCTGCCCGGTGACGAAGTAATTATTTCTTCTTACGCAAACTTTATTGAGGTCGATCGTCTTTTTATCGACCGGTGAAAGTACAGGGGTGAAAAAAATGATTGAGATGCATGGCCTGACGAAGGCATATCGAACCGCCGACGTAGAAACGACGGCACTGAGCAACATCAACCTCGAGGTCAAAGCCGGGGAATTCATCGCGATAATGGGACCATCCGGTTGCGGCAAGTCGACGTTGCTAAACGTCCTGGGAATGCTGGATTCGCCGGACTCCGGCCGCTATGCGTTTCACGGCGAAGATGTCGCCGGCTACACCGAAGGGCAACTGGCCGGCATTCGCAAACACAATATCGGCTTCATTTTCCAAAGTTTCAACCTGGTCGACGAACTGACGGTTGCTGAAAACGTGATGCTGCCGCTCCTTTATCAAAAGGTGCCGGCCGCGGAGCGCGACCAGCGGGTGCAGGCCGTGCTGGAGCGCGTTGGCATCGCACATCGCGCCAATCATCGGCCCCAGCAACTCTCGGGTGGCCAGCAGCAGCGCGTCGCGGTTGCCCGTGCCGTCATTAGCAATCCGAAGCTCATCCTGGCAGATGAGCCTACCGGTAACCTCGACACCACCAATGGCGAGGAAGTGCTCGAGCTACTGAGCCAGCTCAACGCGGACGGCACCACGATCATCATGGTTACGCATGACCAGGGACACGCTGACCACGCGAGTCGCATCATCCACATGCTGGATGGCCGCGTGCTTTCCGAAAATGTCGTCGGCATCCAACAGGCAAGCGAGGCGCGTCATGCTCAGTAATTACCTGAAAATTGCCTGGCGCAACATCGTCGGTAATCCGCTGTTCAGCGCCATCAACATTATCGGGCTGTCGATCGGACTCGCGTGCTGCATCATCATCACCCTGTTCGTCCGCTATGAGCTTTCCTACGACAAACACTGGGTGGACGCTGAGCGCACCTATAGGGTGACGCGCGATTTCTTCGGCAATAACCTGAGGCTCGCGGCGGTTGCTCCGCCGATCGCGCCGCTGATGAAGCAGGATTTTGCGGAAGTGGAGGACATCACGAGAATCTTAGGTCTTGGCGGCATGACGCTATCACGTGGCGACATTCGGATGCGCGAAAACAACATGGTTATCGCTGATCCTAATGTCTTCGAGTTTTTCAACCTCGAATTCGTAAGTGGCGATCCCGAGTCCGCGCTGGCAAGGCCGACAGACATCGTGATGACCGAACGTGCCGTTGCGCGCTACTTCGGCGACGAGGACCCGATCGGACAGACATTGAACCTGATGGACCAGGCAGATGTAACCGTTACTGCGGTCATCAAAGACCTGCCGGACAACACGCATATGGCGTTTGAAATCCTCGGCTCGATCGCAGCTGTTCCACTATTGATGGGTCCGAACGAACTGGAGAGCTGGGGCAGCAACAATTACTACACTTACCTGCGCCTGCCGGAAGGTTTCAACCCGGCCGATCTCGAGGCCAGGTTCAATGACTTCCTGGTCAGGCACTGGAACGAGAATGCCGAAAGCAGCTCTGCGCTCGGCCTGCAGCGGCTGACAGATATTCACCTGACTTCCAATCGTGACGGCGAATGGCGCACCAATGGCAGCATCGCAACGGTATATACGTTCTCGGCGGTCGCACTGTTCGTGTTACTGATCGCCTGCATTAATTTTATGAATTTGACGACAGCGCGATCGACGCAACGGGCGCGTGAGGTCGGCGTGCGTAAGGTAGTTGGCGCGCGTCGCGGCCAGTTAATCATCCAGTTCATGGGCGAATCGATCTTGCTGACGGCGATCGCGATGCTGCTAGCTGTCGCGATTGTCGAAATCGTACTGCCTGTGTTCGCGGCGTTCCTTGAAAAGCCGCTGACGTTCTCGTTGGCGAATCCCGGCTCTCTTGCAACACTGGTTGGAAGCATCGCCATCGTGGGTCTGCTTGCGGGTAGCTATCCGGCGTTTTACCTGTCCAAGTTCAAACCCGTAGATGTTCTCAAAGGGGCTGCGTCCGGCTCCGGTTCGGCATTGCTGCGGAAATCACTGGTCGTATTTCAGTTTGCAACGTCGATTGCACTGCTGATCGCGACCGGTGTCGTCATGGCGCAGATGAATTATGCCCGCGACATTGATCTTGGCTATGACAAGTCACGCAACCTGGTCAGCAGACTCCCCTACTTCGCTGATTTTTGGGAACTGTACGAACCGATGAAGGCGGAACTGGAATCCCATCCCGATATTTTGTCCGCCGTGTACTCGTCGCGCGTTCCGAGCATGCAGAACAATGATGGCCAGGGCTACATCGCCGAAGGCGAGCAACTCGTCATGGAAAACGCTATGGTAATTTCGAACATCAAGGTGGATTACCAGTGGTTCGATCATTACGACGTCGAATTCCTGGCAGGCCGACCTTTCAGACAAAATGAAATGCGTGTTGCAGAGCCAACCGAGGAAAATCCTGTCGTCAAAGCGTCGGCCATTATGAATGCAGCGGCTGCCCGCCGATTCGGCTGGACACCCGAGGAAGCGGTCGGCAAGGTAATTCGCTTAATGGTGAACTACGACTTCACATTGTTCGTCGACCGTGAAGTAGTCGGTGTTATCCCGGACATTCACTTCTCATCACTGCACAACGAGATGAAAGCTACGATTTATGACGAACCGAGTGAGACTTACTACGGTCGCCGCATTTCCGTTAAGCTGGCTGCTGGTGATCATCGCGACGCGATTGCACACTTCGAATCGGTGTGGCAGCGGCTGGTACCGGGCGAGCCCGTATTCTGGGAATTTCTCGATGATCGCTTCGATGCCCTCTACCGGTCCGAGCAACGGCAGGCACAGATGTTTGGCGTGTTTTCAGCCTTCGCAATCTTCGTCGCCGTACTAGGCCTTTTTGGCCTCGCTTCTTTCACGACCGAGCGGCGCACGAAGGAAATCGGCATTCGCAAAGTCATGGGTGCATCGGTCAGGGATATCGTCTGGTTGCTGACCTCCGACTTTACCAAGCTGGTATTGCTCGCCAACGTGATTGCGTGGCCGGTAGCATATTTCTTCATGAATCAATGGTTGAATCGCTTTGCTTACAGAGCGCCATTCAGCGAGTGGGCATGGCTTTTCGTTGCGGCTGCAATTGCGGCCCTCGCAGCAGCCTGGTTAACGATATCGGTGCAGGCTGCTCGCGCCGCAACGGCGAGGCCGGTGCTGGCACTGAGGTACGAATAGCAAATGCAATTCGTCCGCTTAGGAAGGGCTCCTACAGGCGAGCTCCTACAAATTTATCGTAGGAGCCCGGCCCACCGGGCGATTCATAATCCGGCGTTAATTACCGCTTTGCTGATCTGAATATCCTGCACGGCGACGCCGGTAAGATCGGCAACTGTCACCTGGTCATCGGATTCTCTGCCGGCCGCATCACCGGCAATAATATTGCCGAGCTCGACCAGATCGGCCTGTGTAATCGCATTGCTCTTCAACGCCTGGTGAATCTCGCCACGTTCGATGCATTGCGAAATGCTGTCGGCAACAACGAGATCGGCGTGTAGCAGAATTTCTACATCCAGTTCCTGCTTGTCATATGTATCCGATCCCACAGCGGTAATGTGGGTGCCGGCTTGCACCTGCCCTGACAATACCGGCCTGGTTGCCGGGGTTGAGCGACTCGTTGCTTGGCGCAGCGCCGCAGGTGTACTGGTATTTGTCGCGTGCCAGCGGAATCGCGGCTTATATCCTGATCTTGCTGTCGATGGTTCTTGGGCTGATGATCACTAACAAGCTGGCAAAAGTGTGGCCGGGTGGCCCCGGTGCGTTTGATCTGCACCAGCACGCCAGCCTGCTGGGTCTGATCTTTGCAATGTTTCACGGCCTGATCTTGCTGGGCGACCGTTACATCAATTTTACTCTGGCGCAGGTGGTGATACCGTTTGCCGGCGTCAACTATAGCACGTTCTGGGT
>JADFGH010000210.1 GCA_022567775.1 Pseudomonadota bacterium
GAATCCGCTCGCCGGAGTAAGTAGCACTTGGCCGCAAGATAACTTTCGTTATTGCTCTCTTGCCATCGGCATTTTTTCCCGGGCGGCCGATCGCTGCATCCGTGTATTCATCGATGACAAAACCGGATTTAGCGGCGATGGCCAGAAAGAAAAGCATGTGGCAACTCGACAGGGACGCCACGAAAGCTTCTTCCGGATCGACATTTTCGGCAACAGACAGGGGTAAGGGAACGATATCGGGTGACGCCGATGCGGGTACAGTTATACCGCCGTCAAACTCCCATTCGTGACCCCGGCTGTACTGGTCGTCAGTGAAATTCTGATCACCGCGCCGCCATCGGATTGTCGCGACATATTCGCTCATGCCAGTTAATTCAGTCCGCGTCCGGTGACCGCAGATCCGCTGTTCCGTCGAAATGACTCATGTGGCTGCCCTTTTTCTTTTTATGACAAACGCAGGCCGTTTGCGACAGGCTTGTCCGGGACTGCCAGGACGACGCTCCCGTCTGCCTGCACAAATCCGCTCACCAGGCATTCTGACATGAATGGCCCGATCTGTTTTGCTGGCAAATTGACAACGCCAACTATTTGTTTTCCCACAAGATCTTGGCGATTATATAAATCCGTAATTTGTGCCGAGGCGCGCCGCACGCCGACTTCGTCCCCGTAATCCACCGTTAGCTTCCAGGCTGGTTTGCGCGCCTCCGGGAATTCCGCGACCTCAATAATGGTTCCAATCCGCAGCTCGACGCTTGCAAAATCATCCCAACTTATTTCCGACATGAGTTAATCCTGTGACTATGAATTTCCCGTATCCAGATCAACCGAGCTGTCAGGCAAAGGATGTCCGGACCCACGCGCCAATGAAGTACGACACTATTACGACGACGATGGCTATCAGCAGGTGCTCCGTTATCACCGGTAGCGCTTTAACACGCTGCATGCGAGCGAGATACGCGCTCAACAAGGTGATTACGAGTAATCCCCAGGACACGCAGACCATGACGGCGGTCTGCAGGGGCAGCCACAGGAGTGGCAAAGCGAAGCTCAGCGCAACGACAAGTTTCGTCACGAATGTCCAGATGGTTGCCGCCCAGATATGGTCGTTGGTCGAGTCCGGATCAGCCTCCTGCGCAATATGAATTCCCAGCGCATCCGACATCGCGTCCGCAACAGCCACTACAAGAATTCCGCCGAGCACCGCAACGATCGACTGAGTTCCGGCATGCAGGCCAACGATCAGACCGATGGTCGTGATGACGCCGCTGGTCGCACCGAAGAAAATACCGGTGCGCGCACCTTTATTCCTGAGAATTCTTTTCATCAGCTTTTGTTCACTGTCCGCAGTGAAATTCGTACAACCCGGCGCTCGCGGGTTTCATGGTCTTTCAGTTCCCGGTGTCATTCTGCCGCGCTGTCCTCTTGCGCAGCAGAATTGCTGCATAGATTATGACATTAACGGCGACGACCAGCCCGGCCAGCATTAATTGTACATCTCGAGTCAGTCCGGCCGGGTATATCACTGGGAAAATGTATTGTTCAACGAAGCTGACGGCGTACCCCTCCTGACCAGCACGAGTCCTGAAAAAGTTCTCCACTGTCGTTAAGGGACAAATCCTGCCGGTCAGCTCGACGAAGGCGCCCCAGGACGCGGCAGGGATATGAATCCATGCGAACCACGCATAGCGGAATACCGCGAGAGCCCCGGCAACGACCAGGATAATAAACGCGAAGTGCGTCACCAGTGCAAGATCTGCCGCTAGTCGGTAAAGCATCGCTCAACGATTGCCATAATCAGATATCGGCGACTGCCGAATACAGCTGCTTCGTCGCTTTCTTTTGCGGCCAAACTTGCATGCTCACTGCAGGAATTCGCCCAATGCGCTCGTGTATTGATCGAAATTCTGAATCGTATTGTGTGTTGCTTTTTCAATAATATTCACCGTTGTCCTTGAAGGGTCCAGAGCCGCCGCGAGATTCCGGGAACTCTTCATTGGAATAAATTCGTCGCGCTCCGCAATCAGGATCAGCGTCGGTATGGAAATGCTGCTGGCATGGCTCAGTGAGTCATACCTGTCTTTCAGAATTGCAGACACCGGAAAAATCGGAAACGACGCCTGCGCCAGTTTAGCGATACTGTCGTACGGTGTTACCAGCACCAGGCGTTCTGCATTTCTCGTGGCCGCCAGAAACATTGCCACACCACTGCCGAGGCTGCGCCCCACGACGGAAATGCTGGAATGCGCCGGACTGATGTGATCGAAAATAGCCTGAGCATCACTGACGATGGCCGCTTCGGATGGCGTGCCGGTACTGGCACCATAGCCTCGATAATTTACCAGGTAGATGGCCTTGTCCGGGAATATGCTGGAGAACTGTCCAAGGTTCTGTGCGACGTCCTCGGCATTACCGCCGAAATAAATCACGGCATCCTCTTTCTCTGCAGCCAGCCGCCAGATTTGCAATGTTGCGCCGTCGAAGTCCAGGCGCAGGTCTTCGGCCATGACGTTTTGCGATTCCGGCGTTGGGAAATAGATGAACGATCTTTGGGCGAGGTACAGATAGCCGCAACAACCGATGTATATCAGGATGACTGTGGTCAGGATTCCCATTGCGCTACTCTTCATTTTCGGCGGTTGGTCGAATTTTGTAAGGTTGATGTTGATAGTACTTCGGCGATGAATCCAGTCGAATATGCAGCCACGCGACGCCGAGGCCCGAGGTGCTAATCCATATTGGCTGGTCAGACAGCGCCCCGCAAACCGCCTGGCCGACGCTGCGCCACAGCTTACGGACCTGCTGGTCAGGCGCTTTTCGCAGAAATGCGGCCAGGTGCGGGTAGCGACACGAGGAATCCTCGCACGACGGGGCGATCAGGATCGCGTCTCCACCAAGGTTGCGGAAGGTCGCAACGTCGTCGCCAGAGAAATACGAGCGAAATGCGTCTGTATCCGGGCACATGTTGTCGAGCATCGGCGCATCAATCATCACAAACTCCACGCCACGACTGCAACTGGAGCTTGTCAACGGCGGGTGCTCCCAAAAATATGAGGCAAACGGCGATTCCCTTAGCAATTTTGTGTACCAGTCTGCGAATGCCTGATCGCTTTGCAGCAATCGGAAAAATGCGCTGAACGTCAGCTGTTCTTCATTCTGAAACAGTTTGATGAGCTCGGTACCGCCCGAAGCTGATCTGCTTGCCGTCCACATGCTTGTTTTAGACATGGCGACAACACTTTTAGCGGGGGTTTAGCCCGAGGTAGTCGAGCGTTTTCTCTTCGAGGAATTCAGTCGACTGTAACTCGACAGTGCATCGATTATTGCGACACACGGCCTGCCGCTCCATGCGGCCGGTCGGGCAGTCATAATAAACGCGAAATGCACAACTCTGCTGGTAATTCCTGTACGCCAGCCGCAGCATAGTGATGTCACTCTTAGCCACCGACGTCAGGCACTGGATCGGATAACCGTAATCGAACAGCGTGCAGTCATCATCGGTCGAGCAATGCTTTGCAGCATCGACCTGTGCACGCAGCGTGTCCTCCGCCTGCTCGCAACCGGTGACGTCCGGGCTGACCTGCACCGCGGAATCCGGTCGAATCTGGGTCTGCGCGATTCCGGGCCCCGGTTCCGGACTGGATGCCAGCCCCGGTGTGTCGCCCTCCAGCCAGGTCGCGATCAACCATAGCGCGACCGCTGCGGTTACGGATATTAATGCGGTAACGTATGGCAGGCGATTCATGGAATCCCGTTGGCAACGCGGAAACGGTCGATGACGGTAATGCCGGCGACCTGCAGTTCAGCGGGATTGCCGAGCGCGAGCGCCGCACGCTCCAGGTCGACCGTCTGGCTGACTAGTTTTTGCGGTTGAAGCTTGTCGTCCGCAATCATCTGTAACATTCGATCGTACTCGTACGCCTGCATGCCATGGCTGCCGACTATTTCGAGTTCGTTGGCAATGACGAGTTCCATCGGAATCGCCGGATGATAATTATCGCCTGCCATCAGGCCGACCTGCACATGGCGTCCTCGCTTTCTCAGATTCGCGATCGAGTTGTAACAAGTCTCATTGGTACCCAGCGCATCAATTGACAAATGAACGCCGCCATCGCTGAGATCCCTGATCGCCTCGACAACCGATGATACGGATTTCGCGTTGATTAGTTCGGCGGCGCCGACAGACTCTGCCAGCGCAAGTGCATCGTCACTGATATCGACGGCAATCACCCTCGCATCGAAAGCGCTGGCAATCATCACGGCCGAGAGACCGACACCACCACAGCCGTGCACGGCAACCCACTGACCGGGCGCTACACCACCCTGCGCGACGACCGCTCTGAATGACGTCGCAAAGCGGCACCCCAGGCTCGCGGCGGTGACGAAGTCAATTTCGTCGGGAAGCGCTACCAGGTTGATATCGGCGTACCCGATCGCAACATATTCCGCGTAGGACCCCCAATGCGTAAAGCCCGGCTGAAACTGAAAGTCACAGATTTGCTGATTGCCGGATGCGCATTGTTCACACTTCCCGCAACCACCGGCGAATGGCAGGGTCACCCTGTCACCCTCGTGAAAATTCCTGATAGCGGCACCCACTGCCTCGACCACCCCTGAGATTTCGTGCCCCGGCACATGCGGCAAGCTGATGTCGTGATCGTGGCCCATCCAGCCATGCCAGTCGCTGCGACAGACGCCGGTGGCGGCGACGCGCAGCACGACACCGTCTTTTTGTGGCTGCGGATCATCAACAGAGCGTATTTCTACGGGGCCCTGAAAGGTTTCGTAAACGGCAGCTTTCATGGCGACTCAGGTTATCAGTTCCTT
>JADFGH010000211.1 GCA_022567775.1 Pseudomonadota bacterium
CGTTCGATCGGCAACGTAGCCCAGTTCTCGGCCATCGGGCCAAGCACCTGTTGCTGTGCATCTGTCAGGCTGTTCCAGTTGACTTGGTTATCCTGCGCTAATGCGGCGCCACTGATCAGCAGCAGTGCCGCAATAGCCGCAAGCAAAACTTTAGCTTTCATCGTCAGTCTCCACCGATTCTTCCTCTTTCGACGCGGGATCGGTCCGCTGGTCTTCGGTCGCAACCTGCTCAACCGCTTCGGCGGCCAGCAGTACCCAATCTTCGTCCGACTCCTCCCAGCTGCCCAGGTACTCCAGAAACTCCATATCGGGCATGACATCATCGTCCGCGGCGACGGTGCCGCTGCAAGCAAAGAGCCCCCAAAGTACGGCGACTTTAAACGCTACTTCAGCTTGTCTTTTTTCAGCCGACAATGTCTTCGGGCTCCAGGGCAGCATCTGCATCTTCATCGAGGTCGATCCAGCTATAGAACTCCAGATCTTCCAGCATCTCGAAGCTGTCCTGTGTCAGCAGGATCTCGAAATCGGCGACTGACGCCTCAGGCGTCAGTTGGTCAACCGGTTGATTGCCGGTCCACAGCACCACGCCGAATATTGCTGCGGCGGCTAAGCCCGCTGCAGGCGCCCATTGCACCCAGACGGGTCTGCCGGTCTTGAGCTCTTCCAGTGCCGCCTGGCGCCCACGGTTCAGGCGCGAACGGGTTTGCCCGTCGAGACCCTCAACGGACTCGTCAAAAAGCTGCTTCGCCTCGCCGGCGAATGTGCTGTCGGCCGTCATGTCTTTCCGTTCTTTCATTGCCAATGCTCTCCCAACGACTCGCGCAGTGAATGCACTGCCCGAAAGTAATGTGTTTTGACGCTGCCCTCACTGCACCCCATCGCAGTGGCGGTGCCGGCGACGTCCAGACCCTCGAACGTCCGCAGCATGAACGCCTCTCTCTGGCGGGCAGGTAATTCGCAGAGCGCAACTTCGAGGCCTTGCATTGCCTCGTGCGACTGCAGCTGCTCATCCGGGGTGCGGCCTTTGGGATCCGGGGCCGTGGCAACGGCATCGTAATCGTTATCTTCGTTGCCCGAACGTCCGAACCACACCATCACGCGATTGCGTACAGCCTGCCGGCGATGCCAGTCGCGGACCCTGTTTTGCAGAATGCGATAAAAAAGCGGCGTCCATTCGTCGATGCTGCGATCGGCATACTTCCGCGCCAGTTTGATCATCGCATCCTGCACGAGATCGAGTGCCTCATCACGATCGCGGACCGAAATCTCTGCGATTCGCAACGCGCGCTTTTCGACCTCCGCCAAAAATCGATTGAGCTCCTGTTCACGCTGCAGCGTACTGACTCCCCTTCGGTACCCCGACTCGCAAGATACCGCAAAACTCGCGACACAGGCGTTCATACGATGCTCATCCTTGTCCAATAAACCAAGAGATCCGTCTTATTCAGTCCTTTCATCTTGACTCCCTTCCGGGAATCATGACTATTTAACGTCCGGCCAGGGCGATGGTTGACAGGTTGAGGCTCCAATATTCCCCGATTATGTAACATCAAGCGGGCGTCTGCGCCGCAGAAAACTCTGTAAGTGATTATATTAATTAACAAAAATGACATCCCCCCGGTGGGGGCCATGCTGCTGTGAACACCGGTTGCGTGCTCCGGGTCGCAATCAATGCGCCACTGTCCCGTCTCTTCGACTACCTGCCCCCGGATGACGGCAAGCCATTGCCCGGATGCCGGGTGCTGGTGCCATTCGGGCGCCAGAGGCAGATCGGCCTGGTGATGGAGCTGGTTCCGCACAGCGAGGTGCCAATTTCGAAGCTCAGAAAGGCTACAGCCGTTCTCGACGACAAACCGTTACTCAATGAGGTCGACCGCTGGCTTGTCAGCTTCACGAGTGACTACTACCACCACCCGATCGGCGAGGTGGTGGCCGCGGCACTGCCTGCGCTGTTGCGGCAAGGCAAGCCGCTTGAATCGCTGGTCAGGAAAATATCGGCAACTGCAGAGGGCGCGGCGGCCGATCTGAACATGATCCGCAAACGTGCGCCGCGCCAGGCCGCGCTGCTCACGATTATCAGGAATGCAGACTCGATCAGTTTTGCTGAACTCGATGAAGTTATGCCGGGCTGGCGGCGCCTGAAGAAAAATCTTGCCGACAAATCGCTGATCGAGGAATTCGCTTCTTCTGAAGACAGCGACCAGCCGAATACCTGCGCGAATGTCGAGCAGACCGATGGACCGCAATTGAACCGGGATCAGGCAAAAGCCCTGCAGGCCATCCGGTCACGACCCGGGTTCAGGGTAAGTTTGATTGACGGCGTCACCGGCAGCGGCAAAACGGAAATCTACCTGCATTTGATTCGCGACATGATCGATGCCGGCCGCCAGGTTCTGGTGCTGGTTCCCGAGATAGGCCTGACACCGCAGCTCGTCGAAAGATTCAGGACGCGCCTGGGACTCGAGCCGGTCCTGCTGCATTCGGCGCTTAGCAGTACGGCACGGCTTGCCGGCTGGCGCGCGGCGCGCCGTGGATCAGCACAGCTCATCCTTGGTACCCGGTCTGCCGTTTTCGTGCCGATGAAAACGCCGGGCTTGATTATCGTCGACGAAGAGCACGACGGCTCACTGAAACAACAGGAAGGCTTGCGCTACTCCGCGCGTGACCTGGCGATCGTAAGGGGCAAAAAGCACGACATCCCCGTCGTGCTGGGTTCGGCAACACCGTCTTTGGAGTCACTGCAGCGATGCCGGGAAGATGCGTATCAGCACCTCAAGTTGCCATCACGTGCAGGCAGGGCAGTACCGCCATTGCTGCGCCTCGTCGACCTGACCAAACATCAGGCTGGCGATGGCCTGAGCGCCCCGGTCATTTCTGCGATCGCCGAGAACATCGGCCAGGGTGGGCAGGTCCTTGTTTTTCTCAATCGACGCGGATTCGCTCCAACGTTGATCTGCACGGGTTGCGGAAAAATCGCAGACTGCAGTCGCTGCGATGCCCGCATGACGGTGCACGCGAACAGAAACAAGCTGATGTGCCATCACTGTGGCGCCAGCCGGGCGATTGACAGCAAGTGCCCCGACTGCGGAAGTTCGTGCAAACCGCTCGGACAGGGAACCGAACGGCTGGAAGATTCACTGCGTGCGCAGTTTCCAGAAGACACGATCACGCGCATCGACAGCGACACCACCAGGCTCAGGGGCACGATGAAAAAAGCGCTCGCGGAGGCCACCACCGGCAAGACGAAGATCCTTGTGGGCACGCAGATGCTGTCGAAAGGGCATCACTTTCCAAACCTGACACTGGTGGTCATCATCAATGCAGACCAGGGACTTTTCAGCACCGACTTCCGCGGCAGCGAGCGGCTCGCGCAGAGTTTGATACAGGTCGCCGGCCGTTCCGGCAGAGAAGCACGCCAGGGTCAGGTCATCATTCAGACCGCCTTCGCGCATCATCCGTTCTGGTCCGAATTGTTCAGCGGCGGCTATGAGCGAGTTGCCACCGTTGCGCTGGCGGAGAGAGAAAAGGCTGCATGGCCACCGTTTTCCAGGCTCGCACTGCTGCGGGCGTCGGCAGCCCGGCGGGAGGATACTCACGCTTTCCTCGAGTCTGCCAGGAAGATCGCAGAGGACATGAAGATGGGGGATGTCAGGATCCTCGGGCCCGTCAGCGCACCGATGGAACGCAGAGCCGGACGTTATCGTGCGCAACTTTTGTTACAGAGCCGACAGCGCCGGTCATTGCATGACATGCTCAGCCACGTCCGCGCCGCACTCGAGGGCAGTACCTCTGCCCGGCGGGTCAGATGGTCGATCGACGTCGATCCGATTGAGCTTTTCTGATCTATCGTTAGAATCGCTCGCTAGGGCGAGCTCCTACGAATCATCGCCTGAAATCCATACATTTCCCTGGATCTCAATTGAAAAGCAACATTGCAAAACTCGTAGAGCAAGCCATCAACAGCTTGCCCGACCTCGCTGAGGCGCCGGAGATTTCTTCGATCAGTACGACCGTCGAACGGACCCGCGACGCGCGGCACGGCGATTTCACGACCAACATCGCGATGCGCCTCGCGAAATCGCTAGGCAGGAAACCGCGCGATGTTGCGTCAGCGATCATAGATAAGATGCCGGAGAGTGAGCTTGTCGACAAGGTCGAAATTGCCGGACCCGGTTTTATCAACTTCCATGTAAGTAACAAAGCTTTGCACCACGAACTGGCGAGTATTCTGCATCAGGGAAAGTGTTACGGCCACCAGGAAATCCGGCCGGAGCCAAAAATTCTGCTTGAGTTTGTTTCGGCAAATCCAACCGGCCCGTTGCATGTCGGACATGGACGCCACGCAGCGTATGGCGCCACCCTCGGTAATTTGCTCGAGGCGGCAGGCTTTAGGGTCGATCGCGAGTACTACGTCAATGACGCTGGACGGCAGATGGATATTCTCGGCGTCAGCATCTGGTTGCGCTTGCTCGAGCAGAGCGGGGTAACGATCAGTTTCCCTGAAGCGGGATACAAAGGTGATTACATCCGGGATATCGCGGTAAGCCTGAATATCAGCGGCATGCCTGAGCTTGCTGCCGAGGAAATTTTGAGCGGTCTGCCAGCTGATGCTCCGCAGGGTGACAAGGAAGAATATATTGGCGCACTAATCGAAAAGGGGCACCAACTTCTCGGCATTCATCATTTCCAACGAATCCGCAAACAGTCGCTCGACTCGATTCTTTCAGACATCGAGGATGACCTGGCTGGATTCGGCGTAACTTTCGATCGCTGGTTCTTCGAACAAAGCCTGACTGACGATAATCTCATCGATAATGCCC
>JADFGH010000212.1 GCA_022567775.1 Pseudomonadota bacterium
TCGCTGCCACGGCCTACGCCAGGCTGCGCCCTTATCGTGACCTCTACACCCGCGTCATCCTGTTAGGTCCCTGCCACCGGGTGTCCGTCAGCGGGCTGGCATCGAGTGCTGCCGATGTTTTTCGTACGCCCTTGGGCGATGTGCCACTGGACCAGGATGCGATCGCCGCTCTGACAATGCCGGCGATAACGGTTGTCGATGCAGCACATGAGTTCGAGCACAGCCTCGAGGTCCACCTGCCTTTCCTGCAGAGCGTCATCGAGTCGTTCTCACTCGTACCGCTCGTGGTAGGTGATGCGACACCGGAGAGCGTGGCGGAGGTAATCGACGCCCTGTGGGGCGGACCGGAAACGCTGATCGTGATTAGCTCAGACCTGAGCCATTACCTGGGCTACGACGAAGCCCGCGTGAGTGACAAGGCGACCTGCCAGGCGATCGAAAGTCTCGAGGCGCATAGCATCGACCACGATCACGCCTGCGGCGCCACGCCGATCGGCGGTTTACTCATCTCGGCCAGACGCCGCGGCATGCAGGTCACGACGCTCGATCTCAGGAACTCCGGCGATACGGCAGGCGACAGGAGCCGCGTCGTCGGTTACGGGGCATGGCTGTTCCTGGAGTAGAGCAACACGAAGACCCTCTTTGTTGCATTGCAGCAGACCGTTTATACTTCAGCTGGTGAGCGCGTGATTTATTGGAGGCATGACAATGACTGAAAAAATGATTGGCAGCGTAACTCATTATTATAATCACCTGCATGTAGCAACAGTGAGAATCACGGATGGCGAATTGCACCTTGGCGACATGATTCATATCGAGGGCCACACCTCAGACTTCATACAAAAGATTGCTTCCATGGAACTCGAGCACAAATCTGTCGATGTGGCAAAGCCGGGGGACATCGTCGGCATTGCAACGAATGAACACGCCAGGGAAAACGACCGCGTGTATGTAGTGCACTAGTCGCAGACCCGGGTATGCGGTTATATGTCGTCCAGCACGGGGACGCCTTGACGAAGGACGTGGATCCGGAGCGGCGATTGAGTGACCAGGGGCGGGCCGATATCACGCGGCTGGCGGCGTGGCTGGTGACCAATGACGTTACGGTGTCCAGGATATGTCACAGCGGCAAGACCCGGGCACGGCAGACAGCGGAATTGCTCGGGTCAGTACTTGAGACCGGCGGCGAAATAAGTCCCGCTGACGGCCTTGGGCCCAATGACCCGCCGGAGGTGTTTCTGAAGCGGTTGCAGAATGTTGATGAAGACACACTCATTGCCAGCCACCTGCCGTTCGTGGCGCGCGTTCTGTCGCAGGCCATAACCGGCTCACCCGATCAGCAACTGGTAGAGTTCGGGCCCGGAAGCATCGCTGTTGTCGAGCGTGACCGAAGCGGTGCCTGGCAATTGATTTGTTTTGCCTGCCCAGGTTTCTTTTAGCGTGATTGACCAAGAAATACGATTCGATGCCATCGTTGCAAAGAAATCACAGAGCATGAGAAACGCGGTTTATTGTGTCCTGCTGCTGGCGTTCGCGGGCCATGCTGACGATGCCGATTATGCGATAGCGAGAGCTGCCATGGTGGATGAAGTTCGTCTTTTTGCGAGGCTTGCACGCGACACCGGGGTAGACGCGCTGGATGAAGATGTCATGCGCTCCCTGGGCACCGTCGAACGGCACGAGTTTGTCCCGGCACGCCAGAAATCTTTCGCCTACGAAAATCGCCCGTTGCCGATCGGTCACGGACAGACGATTTCGCAGCCCTACATCGTCGCGCTGATGACGGATCTCATCCAGCCCGGCCGCGACGATGTTGTGTTGGAGATCGGTACCGGTTCGGGTTACCAGGCAGCAATTCTCGCGAAACTGGTGAAACACGTATTCAGCATTGAAATCATCGAAGCATTGGCCGATGAATCGGCAGCACGCCTCAAGCGTCTCGGCTATGACAATGTCACGACGAGACTCGCTGACGGCTACTACGGCTGGGAAGAGCACGCACCATTCGACGCGATCGTGGTGACGGCGGCCGCGAGTCACGTACCTCCCCCGCTGGTGCAGCAGCTTAAGCCCGGTGGCCGGATGCTCATCCCGGTCGGCGGCCGCTTCATGACCCAGCAATTGCTGTTGATTGAGAAAACGGCTGACGACGAGGTCATCACCCGGCAAATCGCCAGCGTTCGTTTTGTTCCCCTGACAGGTGAACACTAAGCGACACGCCCTTGCGCCTCTTGTTTCTCGCAACGCTACTCATTTCCGCAGCCGCCATCGGATACGAGATTCTGCTGATGCGCATGCTGTCGATCGTGCAATGGCATCACTTTGCTTACATGATTATCAGCCTGGCGCTTTTAGGCTATGGCGTCAGCGGCACCTTCATCGCACTCAGCAAACGCTGGCTCCAGCCGCGATTTGAGCTGGTTTTCGGTAGCAGCGCACTGTTGTTCAGTGTCACGATGGTCGCGTGTTTTGTGCTCGGACAGCGGGTGCCATTCAACGCACTGGAAATCGTCTGGAATCCGCGGCAATTCTGGAACCTCGCGGCCATCTATCTCATCTACTTCGTGCCCTTCTTTTTTGCGGCCTGTTGCATCGGTCTCGCTTTCACCTGTCGACGCGCTTACATCAGCCGTATTTACTTCTTTGATCTGTTTGGCGCAGGAATTGGCGCCATGTTGATCATAGGGGCGCTGTTTTTTCTTGCGCCGCAAGACGCCCTGATCATGCTGGCGATGCTTGCGCTGATCGCGTCTGCATTGATGGGTATTCGCTCAACGGCGGGCAAGCCTCTCATTGCCATGCAAGTGGTCTGCCTGCTGGTGCTCCTCTTCGGCCTGCCCCAGGACTGGCTCGGCCTGCGCATCTCGGAGTACAAAGCACTGAACCAGGCGATGCAGGTTGTCGGCAGCCGCACATTATCGGTGTCATCGAGTCCCCTGGGAGTCCTGAGTGTGGTCGAGAGTCCGCGGATACCGTTTCGTTACGCGCCAGGACTGAGTATCAACACCAGCTTCGAGCCGCCGGAGCAGCTCGCCGTCTTTACCGATGGCGACGGCATGAGTGTCATCACCCGTTTCGACGGGGATCTCGATGCACTTGCCTACCTGGGCGACGTCACGGCGGCATTGCCCTATGCATTGCTCGATGCACCGCAGGTGCTGATCCTGGGCGCCGGTGGCGGCGCCGATGTGCTGCTGGCGTTAGTCAACGGCGCAGCCAGGATCGATGCGGTGGAACTCAACCCGCAGATGACCAACCTGGTGACCAATACCTATGCCGATTTTGCCGGGCATCTGTATGACGATGAGCGGATCACGGTCCACACCAGGGAGGCACGCGGTTTCGTCGGCCGCAGCAAGGATCAGTACGATCTCATCCAGGTTGCGTTGCTGGATTCCTTCGCGGCCTCGGGTTCGGGCGTACAGGCACTCAACGAAAGTTATCTTTACACGGTCGAGGCCATCCAGGACTACCTGCAGCACACTGCACCGGGTGGCATGCTGGCCATCACGCGCTGGCTGAAACTGCCGCCGCGGGATAATCTGAAGCTCGTCGCCACCGTCCTTCAGGCATTGCGACAGATGGGTGTGGCCGAACCCGGGCGGCAAATGGCGATGATCCGGAGCTGGAACACGAGCACGCTGCTGGTCAGGAACGGTGAGTTCTCAGGCGATGACGTTGCAGCGATTCGGGAGTTTGCCCGCTCACACTCTTTCGATACGGCTTACTATCCCTCGATGCCGGCAAGCGCCGCCAATCGCTTTAACCTCCTCGATCAACCCTTCCTGTTTGACGGCATCACCGCGCTGCTAGGTAACGATGCGAACGATTTCGTCGACCGTTACAAGTTTCACATCGCACCGGCTACGGACAACAAGCCATATTTCTTTCATTTCTTTAAATGGAGTGCGTTGCCCGAGGTCATGGCTCTGCGGAAACGCGGCGGCGCGGGTCTGATCGAATGGGGTTACCTGATTCTCATCGCCACGATTGTTCAAGCGGTGGTTGCCGGCGTCTTCCTTATCCTGCTGCCCTTGTCTCGTATCAAGCGCAGCTGGCCGCCGGGCACCGGTACACGGATGGGCGGCTATTTCTTTTTGCTCGGTAGCCGACTATTGGGTTACCGGATGGGAAAGGCGGTCCGTGAAGGTCAACCCGGAGGAAAAGGCCCTCGTTGATGCGTAATTTTTTTCTTTGAACCTTTTGGTAATCACCTGTTTGGGGGTCAAAATCATAGAGCAAGCAATCTTTTTCGTGAAGATCAAAGATTTCATCATCAGTTAACGTTGATCTTTCGTCCATCAGTCTTAATTGAGTGAGTGACATTCCCGTTTTCACATTAATGGTGAAAGAGCGGGAAACAATTTCCAGATAAAGTGGGCCTTTATAACCAGGCCTGATGTCGTCAAAGCCAAAATTTAAGTCGGTAATGACTCGGGTGAAAATATCGAGTCGTCCGGTTGAACTCTTTGGATTCGTTCTCCGTCGGGTACTGGAACATGGGTCGCCCTCAGCCATGGCGAACCTGGGGCTCTTGATGCTGGGGAAGTTTACGGTTGTCGGTGTGGCCTTTTGGTGCCTGTGGAAAGCGGGCCAGCTCGCCATCTTTGCTGGAGGATTTGGAGCGTTCATTGTGATGACGTTGGTCATGCCATACTTCACCATATGGGAAGTGCGTCATGATCGTTAGGCGGATGGTGATGTTCGCAGGACTCGCAGCCACGGCCGTGCTGCCGATGATCGCCCTGGCTTCGAGCGAATACAAAGATCCCCTCGGCGCGTTGAAACCACCTGAGATTCCCTTGCCGCAT
>JADFGH010000213.1 GCA_022567775.1 Pseudomonadota bacterium
TTTCAGCGTCCTTGCTCCTGCCGAGATGGTTGCGGCGGGTCGCATAACGCCCAATGGCTTAAGTATCGAGGAAGTAACCAAGGCCATCCGTCACGTGTGCGCCGCGAAGAACATCGTCGGATTTGAGATTACCGACATGGCCCCGATGCTGGATCTCTCCCGACTGTCAGTGATCCATTCGAATGCTGTACTCAATGCCTGCCTGGTTGGCATCGCGGTGCGCAAGGCAGGCCTCGACCCGGACTATGTTCATCCACTGGCACTCGACCATGGCCAGCGGTAGCGCACACCGGGCCCATCCGTTTGGGAATTCTGCGATGACGATCGTTTCACTTGATGTTCGTGCAGCCCTCTTGCTTGTCGCGATCCTGGTCGCCCCGGTTTCCTGGGCGGACGACAAACCGCTCAACACACCGGAACATGTGGTTGGGGAGCAACTGTATCCGTTTGACACCGTCGACCCCCGCAAGGAGGAAAAACCACCTATTGAGCTACCCGATACCGTGGTGCCAAAGCTTGAATTGCTGGCGCCCGAGGATATCGAGTTCCTGAAGAGCGACGATGCACGGCCCTTTACCGGGCCTGCCGAAGAAACCGTCAGAGCCCTCGAAGAACGCACGCCGGAGGAAGTGAAAGCATGGGTCAGCGCCATGCAACAGGTTGTGGACCATAACCGCTACCAGGAAGGACGGGACGCGCCCAACATTCCTTTCAACACCGAATCGCCAACATTCAATGCGTGGCGCCTGCAGCGTCCAAAATCTATGGATCCCGAGCGGGAGGCTGGCCCGGTCCCGCTCGGTCGCTACGATGGCGGCGGCGGCCCGCCGACATTTGGTGGATTCCCCCTCGCGCTTTACAAGGAAGATCTCGTCGCCGGCGAAGTCGATGTCGCCATTCTGGGTGCTCCACTGAACATGGGTTCGGGTTGGCGCGACTCCGGTGGGCAAGCCACCGTAGACCTTCGGCTACTGGGCTGGCCAATGGGCAGTAAGGACCAATATGTTCAGGTAGAGGCATCGAAGGTATTGAATATTGTGGACTACGGAGACGTTGCCGTAGACAACGCAAGCACCGAACGGTCTATGCGCCACGTACGCGATATTGTTCGCGAGATCGCAGCGACCGGAGCCGTACCCATGATTATCGGGGGCGACCACTCATTGGAATACCCCAATGTTGCTGCCCTGGCGGATGTTTATGGCAAAGAAAACGTTTCCGTCATCCACTTTGATTCGCACTACGATGCATGGTGGGGCGAAGACAGCCATTTGATCAGTCACGGATACCCTGTTTACCGCCTGATCAATGAAGGCCATGTGCGGGCTGCAGATTACATCCAGGTCGGGCTGCGCTCGAGCGGACCCGACAAGGCGGGCTTTCACTGGATGCGAGAACAAGGGATGCGCTATCACACCATGGCCGAGGTAGAGCAGCGGGGCTGGGACGCCGTGCTTGACCGTGTCGTCGCTGAGGCCAGTGAAGAGGGCCGCAAGCTTCACATCTCTTTCGATATTGATGTGCTCGATCCTGCATTCGCGGTGGCAACCGGCACACCGGTCCCCGGCGGGATCACGATGCGGGAAGCGATCACCATCGTGCGTCGCCTGTGCGCCGAGTCCAATGTGGTTGGCTTCGACCTGGTCGAATTGCATCCGGCACTTGACCCAACCTATAAGACCACTCTCAACAGCGCCCACATCCTTAAAGCGTGCCTGACTGGCCTGGCTATGAACAAGGAAGGGTTGACAGCGAAACACTACTTGAGCCCCCTGTCATCAGAACACGCCATAGACGACTACTACGGCGATCAACAACAGTATCTGGACGCCACCGAAGCAGAGGAAGAAGAGGAAGAACCGGAGGAGTGAGCTTCTTAGAGCCCGGTAAAATTCACGCCGCGATGTGAGTGAAGAAATTACGAACCAGGTATCGATTACCGAGTCGCCGGACTGCACTTCCGTGAACGAATTTGTTTTCCTGTTGAGAGTCCGCTTATAGCTGTTGGCGTATGTGTACAGTATGCAATTATCTCACGCCAAATCGTTATCTGGCCGCGACTATTCGAGCTCAAACGCATCCTCGCCAAGGAGGATTATCTGCATGTTATCCGGACGCAGGTATTTGCGAGCGGCATTCAGGACGTCGTCCTTCGATACGGCGCGTATTCTCTGCACGTACGACGCCGACCGGTCGTGATCGCCGTAGCGCAATCGTTCCAGTGCAAAATTGCGTGTTAATGCGTAGCCATCCAGGTACCTGACCGGAAAACCGCCATCCGCCAGTGCGCCTTTGGCGACGAACATTTCATGCTCGGTCACCTCCTCGCTGCGAATGCGAATTATCTCGCCCATCATGTTCTCGTAAATATTCTCTATGACTTCGGGCCTGCTGTACGACCGGAAGGTGTAACCGCCCGGTCCGTACCAATGATCCTCGAGAAAGCCGCTCGCATCGTTCGTGTAGCCATACTTGTATCGAGTTTCTACCATCATGCGCGTCTTGAGATGCACGGCGCCCAAGATGTAGTTCATCACTTCGAGTGCGGCCTGTTCTTCCAACGGCACCGGTGGCAGGTCATGCCCAATGACCAGCCAGCTTTGCAATTTATTCGAGGGAATATGATGCAACGCCGCCCTGGTGCGGGTTATTGCCGGCATTTGCTTCGCGTCGGGAACATCAGCCGCCGCCCAGTCACCGAAAAGATCGACAAGACGGCCAGTGATTTCTTCCAGGTCGATCGCGCCGGCGACAGCAATCGTCATGTTTCCCGGCACGAAATACCTCGCATGAAAGTTGGCGACGTCTGCGACGCGCAGGTCATTGAAGTTGTCCGTCGTCGGTCGCCTGCCGTAGGGATGGCCTTTGTAAATAATCTCGTAAAAGCGATCGACCGCTGCATTCATAGAGCCTTCGTAAAGCGCGGCGCCGGATTCGCCGCCTAGATCGTTGGCTTCCGGCGCGACACTTCTGGCAGCACGCTCTATGTTTGCGTCGCTTATCGCTGGGTCGCGCAACAATCCGGCAAATATCGGCAGCGCCTGATCAAGGTCTTCTGCCGGCACATTGAGCGTGATCTCCGTCCACTCGTCGTGCATCTCGACCACAAATTCCGCTGCCATCTGTTTGAGGCTCGATTTGAAGTCGCTGCTGCTCGTTCCCGACGGGCCGGAGTTCTTCAGTGCATCCTGCAGAGACTCTGCAGCCCCCTGCTTTTCGTCGTTCACCTTTCCTGCGCGAATGAATGCACTCATCGTTACCAACGGGACCTGGTCAGCCTCGGCAACGTAAGCAATCAGTCCGTTTTCCAAAGCAAGTTGATACTCCGCCGGATCGGGGCGCGTGTAGTCGCTATCCGGCAGGCCCATGTCACGCGGATGTGTCAGGTCCTGCGAAAAGCACGGAGTTGCGACGAACACTGCGAGCAGAAGTAGTTTCTTCATTGCTGTGCCTCCCCGGGAAGGACAACGCCGATCGATCGGTTGTTGTTGATGAAGTATTTGCCTGCCAGAAGTCGCAAGTCGTCCGCGGTTGCCGCATCCCTGGCCTCGAGATACGGTTTAAGCGTCCGCCAGCTGTCCATGACTTCGAAATGCCCGATCTGGAACGCCAGCGCACTCGGATCGACGGCCGTTCGGTACCACTCGGTGCGTAACTTCTTCCGCGCCTGCGCAACCAGGTCGGCTGGCAATGGCTCCTCACCGAGTCGCCGCAACTCGGCCAGCAGCGTACCCTCAACCTTATCTATCTGTGACGAGTCCTCTAATACCAATTCGATGTTTATCGATGCTGGCACACCGAAACGTGAGCTATGCACGACGCGCGTATTGATATCGACGGTGCCGTCGACGCCGGCCTCAGTTATAGCGGATTGCAAATACGCTTCGAACGCCTCGACCAGCACGTCGAATAGCGGCCTGTCGGGATGCCCGACGCCGGGAATCTGGTAGCGAATTTCCACGCGCGGGGCGAGCGTGTTACTGCGCCAGTTGAGTCGTTTCTCGGCAGACGGCAGCGGCTCCCATCCCTGGTAGCGCGCCGGCTCCGGGGAACGTTCCATGTGGCCAAAATATTTTTCGACTTTCGGAATCATTTCGTCCAGCGTGACGCCGCCAATGAAAATCAGCGTCGTGTTGTTGGGCACGAAGTAGGTTTCGTACAACTCACGCTGATAGCGCCGCGTGTATTGTTGAAAATCATTGGCATAGCCTTCGGGCACGTAAACCATCGACGCCCTGCCGACCAGTGAATTCATCGCTTCGCGAAATTGGGTTTCCGCTCGGTTCAGGTCGCCGAGACGTTGTTCGACCAGCACCATGCGTTCCGCATCGAAATTTCGGAACACAGAATTTTGCATGCGGTCCGCTTCGATCCGCAGAAACAATTCGATCCGATCCACCGGTAAATCGATATCGAACTTCATGTACTCCTGCTCGGTGGTAGCGGTCAGGCCAGATCCGCCGTAAGCCATGTACCAGACACTCAGCGGGCCTTCTTCGCTGAGTTCCTGCGCCTGCCGGTTGAGCGAGTCGATCAGCGCACGCAGGTCGTCGATCCTTGGTGTCGTCTCACTGTGCTGGTAATCATGAAACACGCCTCGCTGGCGGAGATCATTCCGCGAACGATTGAGTTCTTCGATCAGTGCATCTTCGGCGGCGCGGATCTGCTCGTGCAATTCCTTTTCACGCTCCCAGTCCAGTGATCCCAGCGTTGGCGTTCCCTTGAACATCAGGTGCTCAAGGAAATGCGCCGCTCCAAACTCACCGGGCGTCTCGTTGAGCG
>JADFGH010000214.1 GCA_022567775.1 Pseudomonadota bacterium
GGAGGTGGCAGAGGCATCGCCTCACTCTGCATCGGCGGCGGCGAGGCCGTCGCGATCGGCATCGAAGCCTGAGATTTAAGTAAACTGTCCCCATAATTTCGGAGAATCAAATGGAACTCGCTTCAGCAAAGCCGTGATATCAGGCGGCGCATCAGGCCTCGGATTTGCAACCGCAAAACGCGTCATCGACGCTGGCGGGCACGTTGCCTTACTCGACGTCAACGACGAGCAGGGCAATAAAAGCGCCGCCGAACTTGGCGAGCGGGCAAAATATATTCACACGGACGTATCGAATGAAGCCGAGGTCCAGGCGGCGATCAAGAAGGCCGCTGAGTTCATGGGCGGCATTACGCTGGCCGTCAACTGCGCCGGCGTTGTCGGTGCAGCGCGCGCACTCGGCCGCGAGGCGCCGATGCCGACAGAGTTTTTCGCAAAGACAATCGCGATCAATCTCGTCGGTTCTTTTACGGTTGCGAAAGAAGCAGCCAATATCATGCAGAACAACGAACCGAATGATGACGGTGAGCGTGGAGTGATCGTCAGCACCGCATCGGTCGCTGCTTTCGAAGGTCAGATCGGCCAGGTCTCCTATTCCGCATCGAAGGGCGGCATCGTCGGCATGACATTGCCACTCGCCAGGGAATTCGCCCGCATCGGTGTTCGCGTGAATGTCATCGCACCCGGAATTTTCATGACGCCGATGGTCGCGGGCATGTCACCGGAACTACAGGCATCACTCGGCGCCCAGGTGCCCTTCCCGCCCAGGCTCGGCCGGCCGGAAGAATACGCCGATCTCGTTGCCAGCATTTACGGCAACGCAATGATCAACGGCGAAACCATTCGCCTGGATGGCGCGATCAGGATGCAGCCAAAATAGATTGATTTCGATGTCTGAGTCGAGGGCAGGCGTCATCCCGAAAATCGAGCAGTTAACTTACATGGCTTACTTGAAGTAGTTTCGAGATTATGTTTCCGCGGTAACTTCTGGCAGACCAAAGTGGGGGATTACACCTCGGAAAACACCTGCTTCTGGTCGGACCAGAGCTGGTCCATGAGCCCGGTTGCTGATGACAATGCAATCTTACTAAAAATTTCCGCGATAGGCGCGGCATGAAACCGGGCATTTTGTCGAGAAATGCGGATGCGGTAGGAGTCCGCCTCGAAGGATCGATTGCCTGTGCTGCGGCGTGGTTTGGTGGATCAGAGTGTCTCAATTGCAGTCAGATGGAGACACGAAATTCAGTCAAAAGCCAGTTTCAACTGGGTAGCGATCTTTTGTAACCGCTTGTCGCGAGTCCAGACCAAGGCTCTATCCGCCAATGCAGTCGATGCCAGAAGGTGGGCGTCGATAAAACCGATTCCCTGCCCCATCAGTTTATTGCATTCGATAAAGTGCAGTACCTCTTCCTGAGAGGCTAGCGGCGCCTGGGGCAGAGCGTTGAGCAACCTGAGCACATCAGTCCGCTGGTACAGATTCCCACAGGCCAGTTCACCAATCACAAAGGGGTGTGCCAATACCATGCTGCTATTGAGCAGATCGGTCAGACGCTCGGCTCCAGCGCGCAGATGATCGACCCAGACCGAGGTATCGACCAGGATCATGCCGGATCAGACTGCCGGCGGGAAATCGGTTTCAGTTTCGGCTCGCTACCACCCAGCCGCGCCAGCCGGCGGGCACTCTCCCGTTCTATCAGGGCGCGCAATCCCTCACGCACCAGCGCAACCTTTCCACTCAGCCCGGTAACCCGTTGTGCCTCGGCCAATAATTGGTCGTCGATATTCAGCGTGGTTCTCATGAGCAGCTCCCAGTGGCGATAGGCACGGTTTACGGCATCATATGATGATATATCGTATGCATAAACAGCACAAGTATTCACGCCGCGAATCCGGGCATTTTGTCGAGAAATGTTGCGTCGTGTAACCGGCGCCGTTCGGATCAATCGAGAATTCGATAGGTCCTATTTTGGCCGCTGTTCGGGCAATGGCACGTTGAACTCGATCGCCGCCAATTGGGCGTCGGACTGCCCCATCTTCGCCAGGAACGGCTGCCAGCGGGGATCGTCATGCAGATTCCTGAACGCGTAGTAAGTAGCGACGCTGCCAATACCCGTTTCGTCTTGCTCCCTTGCTCTTTCCAGCCAGGCAAAGGCATGGTCATTGTCACGGCGTCCGGCGAACACGGTCGCGACTTCGAGAGATGCATCTTCTGTGTGTTTCTCTATCAGTTCGGCCAGAAAATTATCGGCTTCATCTTTCTGCCCCAGCTGGTAATAAGCCAGCGCCTGGCCAGACAGGCGATACGCCTCTATCGTCTCCTGCTCCATGGCCTTTAGCGCTGCTTCGGTCTCGCCAGTGGCCAATAGCGCGAGTCCAAGCACCTGCCACGCACCGAAATGTTCGGGATGCAGCGTGAGTGCGATGCGCACACTGGCCGCGGCATCGTCCGGGCGCCCGACCTTGAGGTAGGCAAGAGCCAGCTCAGTATGCCCGACGGGCCCCGCCGGATCCCGGGCGACCGCATATTCCTTGAACGCAATCGCTGTGTCCAGACGCCCCAGGGATTCCGCCAGGTAGGCAACGCCGGAAATAATGTCGAGATCGGTAGGATCCAGCTTAAGCGCGCGTTCGAAGTGCCGCGCCGCTGCTGCCATGTCATGATCGTACAAAACCGCGATCCAGCCGAGCCCGGCCACGCCAACGGCAAACTGCGGATCGATAGCAAGCGCCCGGTCGATCGCTTCACGCGCGTGCCGTGAGGCCTCGTCTACAGGCAGCATGCCAACTAACCCCTGGAAGACATACATTTCAGCCAGGCCCTCCAGGGCGGGCGGGTAGTCGGGGTCGATGGCCAATGCCTGCTGGTACAGCTGCAGCGCCTTTTCGTATGCTTGCGGATTATCCTCCAGCCGTATGTGCCTGGCCTGGAGAAACAGCGCATAAGCTTCAGGGTCTGTTTTGCGCACGCTAAGGGCCTCATCGCCGAGCAGCGTGAGCTTGAGTTGTTCCACGACGCTGGCCGCGATTTCGTCCTGCGTTGCAAAAATATCGTCAAGCGTGCGGTCATAGGTTGCAGACCAGAGATGCGTATCGGTGCGTGCCTCGATCAACTGGGCGGTGATGCGCACCCGGTTGCCGGCCTTGCGTACGGAGCCTTCGAGAATATGCGAGACATTCAGTTGCGCCGCCATGGTCGGGATATCGATGTCCTTGCCCTTGTAAGAGAACGCCGATGACCGCGATATCACTCGCAGTTGCGGAATCCTGGTGAGCAGATTCAGTAATTCCTCGGAGATGCCGTCGGAAAAGTACTCCTGCTCCGGGTCGGAACTCATGTTCACAAAAGGAAGTACGGCGATGGACTTGTCCCCGTAGGATTCCACCAGGGCATCGCTGCGCGCCTGCCGAGCCACGCTCTCCTCTCGCGTCGCGTCCCGCGCAGGATCCAGCACAAACTTGTCAAACGCGAAGAATCCCAGGGCCAGCGCCAAGACCAGCATGATAATGCGATCCAGTGTCTTGCTGGTCCGCGCGGTGATGGACCGACTGCGGTCAACTTCCCATTCTTTTTTCAGGCCCTCAGGCGTGAGTTCGAAGGCCCACGAAAATATCAACACGGGAATGAGGCCGATGACCAGCACGATGATGACGATGCGAACATCGGTGCCGCCGAAGCCGAAAGCCGGGAAGACCGTTTCAACGACCTGAATCAATAACCACGAGACAGCCAGGTAGGCCGCCGCTGCACGCAGTACGTTGCGGCGCTTCAACTCCTCCAGGAACGATACCGTCATTTCCTTCTCCCTGAAGATAACTGTAGATCAAAAAAACCCGGCGTGAATCCTCGTCGCTGACAAGCGCAGCGGGCCGGGCTTACATCCCCGAATAATTCGGGCCGCCCCCGCCTTCCGGGACGACCCAGACGATGTTTTGTGTCGGGTCCTTTATGTCGCAGGTTTTACAGTGCACGCAATTAGCTGCGTTGATCTGGAATTTCGACTTGCCGTTTTCCCCGACAACTTCGTATACGCCGGCCGGGCAGTATCTTTGTGCCGGTTCATCGTATTCAGGCAGGTTGAAATCGATCGGGATCGATGCATCTTTCAGTATCAGGTGTGAGGGCTGGTCTTCTTCGTGGTTGGTGCTTGATAAGAAAACCGACGACAGAATATCGAAACTGACAACGCCATCCGGCTTTGGGTAGTCGATCGGTTTTGCCGCGCTCGCCTTTTGTAATGAATCGTGATCCGCGTGCTGGTTGCGAAGCGTAAACGGCAGTTTGCCGCGGAAGATATTCTGGTCAATGAAGGTAAATGCTGCACCGAAGAACGTTCCAAGTTTGTGCAGCGATGGGCCAAAGTTTCTTGCGCGGTGTAGTTCGTCATGCACCCATGATTTTTTGACCGCCTCGTCGAACGAACTGAGCTGCGAATATGCTTCGCCGTTCGTCAGTGCTTCGTACACGCTTTCCGCGGCGAGCATACCGGTCTTGATTGCCGTGTGCGCGCCCTTTATCTTGACGCCATTAAGGAAACCCGCGTCACAGCCAACGAGTATGCCGCCGGGGAAACTGAGTCTGGGCAGTGACTGAAGCCCACCCTTGTTAACGGCTCGCGCGCCGTAGGCGATGCGTTTGCCGCCTTCGAGACAGGCGCGCAGCTTCGGGTGCTCTTTCCAGCGCTGAAATTCATGAAACGGAGAGAGGTGCGGATTGGTGTAGTTGAGCGCCACGATAAATCCGAGGAACACCTGGTTGTTGGCGGCATGATAAAGAAATCCG
>JADFGH010000215.1 GCA_022567775.1 Pseudomonadota bacterium
CTTCAACGAAAACGTAAATCAACCGGTAGCGCAGCGCGCGGATGGCTATCGCCTGATGGACGATGGTTCATATGAAATCTACATGACCAATCTGGACTGGGTCGGAGACGGTGGCGTCTACACGAATCTCGATGACTTCATTAAATGGGATCAGAATTTTTACGACAATAAACTTGGGTTGGGTGGCGGCGACCTGATTAACATGGTGACCACGCCGCATCCGGATGCCGTGGTCAATAGCCGTCTCATCCAGAACGCGCATTATGCTTTTGGTTTGCAAGTGGGCAGTTTGCACGGTGCGGCAGTCATCGGCCATTCGGGAGGTTGGGTTGCCTTTTCCAGCGTGTATCAGCGCTTTCCCGAGCTTAAGCTGTCAGTGGTCGTTTTCTGCAACTCGACCGCCGCTGCCGCGGCCGAGTTGGGTAGCAGGGTGTCAGAGATTGCCGTGGCGGCATTCAGGGGTGAAAAATAGGCCGTTTGCCTATTGCATCAGTCGCCGGATAACCTTGCCGGGCCGGTTTTCTGTTGCTGCACCGTCGGCGAACACGAGCTCACCCGCAACCCACACGGAGGTGATGCCTGCGGATAATTCGGTTGGCGCCAGCGGCGTTGCGCGATCGATCACGATAGCCGGGTCAAACAGGACCAGATCGGCGACAGCGCCCTGACGTATGAGGCCCCGGTCCGTAAAACCCATGTGCGCTGCAGTCAGCCCCGTCATTTTGTGCACCGCCGTTTCGAGGGGCATCAGGTTTTGTTCCCGGGCGTAGTGCCCGAGCACGCGCGGAAATGAACCCGCGCTACGCGGGTGCAGGTTGTTGATGCCCCCGTCGGTACAGATGTTCATTTCCGGCCAGAGCAGGAGCTCGCTGATATCGGACGATTCCATGCTGGTGCCGATGATCGACTCGGCGCGTTCCCCGGTTTCCTGCCGCATCCGGTCCGCTTCTTCGGCGAGTTGGGAGAAAGCGGTCACCACGTCTACTTCCCGCAAGGCAGCTATTTCGGTAAGGGTCTTGCCCACGTATTCCGGGTTGGGGTCGAATTTGGTCATCCAGATGCCGTCCGGCGGTGCAATCTGATCCAGCACCTCGGCGATTGCTTCGCGGTCGGTATAGTCCCGCTCCGGGAGCAGGACCATGATGGTGGACTGCCAGAATTCGTACGGGTAAATGTCTGCAGTAATCTGTACGCCGTCGGCTCGCGCTGCATCCAGCTTGGCGAGTGTCTTCGCGGCGTCACCCCACAGCCGTTTCATCGCCAGCTTGATGTGCGAGACTTGCACCGGCATGCCGGTCTCGCGGCCGATCAGGATGATTTCGTCGATCGCATCTTCGAACCAGCGATCCTCGCTGCGGATGTGACTGATGTAGCGGCCACCCGCATCGGCGGCGACTTGTGCCAGCATCAGGACCTCTGAGGTTTCGGAATAGATTCCCGGGTCGTATTCGAGTCCGCTGGAAAGACCGAGCGCTCCGCTTTCGAGTTCGCTTGCGAGTATGCCGGCCATCACGGCAACTTCTTCGTCAGTTGCCGCGCGACGAAAATCATCTCCAAGCACTTCGCTGCGGAGCGTGTTGTGGCCAACGTAGGATGCGATGTTGATGGTGGCAGGCGCATGCTCCAGGTTCGAGAAGAATTCGCTCAAGGGGTAGGGAGATCCACCATCCTGGCCAACGATGACTGTCGTTATTCCCTGGCTGACGACGACCAGCGCGTCCGGGTGATCGAAAATTCCTCCATCGGCGTGACTGTGCGTATCGATAAAACCCGGGGCCAGTGTTTGCCCGCCGCCATCGACCACAGTTTCGCCTGCGCACGGCTCGAGATCTCCAATGTCGGCGATCAGGCCATCGTTCACACGCACATCGCCAGCGATGGCGGGCGAGCCGGAGCCATCGATGATTTCGATGTTGGTAATCAGGAAGCCCGGCGGATCGTTACGGCAAACAGTTGCCTCTTCCTGAGTGCACGCGAATAGCACCGACACAGCGGCGAGCAGAGTGAGATGAGTGCGTCTTTTCAATTCAGTCGTCTCCATCGTCGACCTCAAACTGTCCGGTCAGTCTGCGCCAGACATGCGACCAGCTAAGCCCGACAGCCAGCAAAGCTGCGACACAAAAGAGTCCGACCCAGGTGGCCGAACCCACGGTGCTAACGTCAATCCAGCCGATATCGGTCAGCAGCCAGACCACGCCGCCAAGGAGCGAGCCGCCGAGCAGGAGGCCGAACGATCCGAGTGAGCGTTGCGTTGCGGCGAGAAGAATCACCCAACCGATTAGCAGCACAACGCCGACGACGAAGTGCTCAGGACCCAATGGTGCCTCGGGAGTCGCCGCTCTTAACCAGGCAACGTAGGAATATTGAGTCGGGTTATAGGTCACCATGACGAGCAACAGCGAAGCAAGAAACCGCCATACGAAACTCGCAAAATTGAATTCTCTCGATGCCCGGCCGGACTTGCGATGGTCAGATCTGTTTCTTGCCATGTTATTTCTCGTGCTCAGGCCGTCTCTTTCTGCCGCAATTCGTTGATGCATCTCTGGACTTCCTTAAACAAATCATTACGCAGACCGAGGATGCTGAAACCCGATGCTGAAAGTACCAATTTACCATGAGAATAGCCTGCTGAACCTTTTTGTCGCCGGTGCGATATGATCGCCTGATAACCTTGGCCTGCGGATTCATCTGATGCAATTTACTCCCTTTGACCTCGAATACACGCAATCCATCTGGGAACAGAAGGTTGATATAAACCTGACGGAAAGCGGGGTTCATCCAATTCGGCTGGACGACCTGCTGGGCGACGACGCGGACAAGCTCGCCTCATTGTTGTCGACCGAGATCAATTATCCGCACGTCAACGGCAATCCGGAGCTGCGCGAGAGCATTGCTGCCCTGTATGACGGCGCTCGCATCGAGAATGTAATCGTTACCGTGGGTGCGGCGGAAGCGAACCATGTCGTCGTGCAGACCCTGCTGGAGCCGGGGGATGAGTTGGCCACCCAGGCGCCGACCTATAAACAGGTGTGGGGCCTGGCGCAGAACAAGGGCTGCGACGTCAAACCGTTTCACTTGTTGCCCGATGATGCCTGGCGACTCGATGTTGATGACCTGAACGCGCAGGTGACGGACAAGACGCGCATCGTCGCCATTTGTAATCCGAACAATCCGACCGGCTACATCATGACCAGCGACGAAATGGATGCCGTCGTCGCCGCCGCGGACAGGGTTGGCGCGTGGATCCTGGCCGACGAGGTATATCGGGGCGCGGAACGGGTGCAGGAAGAGGAGACGCCCTCGTTTTTCGGCCGCTACGACAAGGTGCTGGCGATCGGCAGCTTGAGCAAGGCTTACGGTCTGCCCGGATTGCGCATCGGCTGGGTGGTCGGGCCACCGGATACCGTCGAGGATCTCTGGCGGCGGCATGAATACACGACCATAACGGCGACGATGCTGAGCAATATTCTTGCTACTCATGCGCTTTCTCCCGAGGTCCGCCCGCGCCTGATTCAGAGAACCCGCGAATACATTCGAAACGGCTTTCCCGTTCTCGAGGAATGGATGGCACAACAGGATGGATTATTCAGTTGCACGCCGCCGCAGGCATCCGCGGTGTCATTCGTGCGCTATCACCTCGACATGAATTCCACGGAACTGATGGAGAAACTCTGCCGTGAGGCGAGTGTCTTTGTCGGCGCAGGAGATTCTTTCGGCATGGATCACCATCTCCGCGTCGCCTTCGGCCAGGAGAAGGACGTGCTACAGGAGGCCTTCGCACGCATGGAAAAGACCTTGCGATCCCTGATCTGATGCAAATCCTGACGCTTGATCAAATCAAGTCCGCATTGCCATCCGTCGATCTCATGGGCGAGATCGAGAGCGGATTCATTGCTTACAGCCAGGGCAGGGCGGTGGTGCCACCGGTAGGTGAGCTGGTCATGCAGGACCCGCCGGGCGATGTGCACATCAAGTACGGTTACCTCATGGGCGATGACTATTACGTCATCAAGATTGCGTCCGGGTTCTACGACAATCCAAAACTCGACCTGCCCTCCAGCAATGGACTGATGCTGGTCTTTAGTCAGAAGAGCGGTGCGCTTGAAGCCGTGTTGCTCGATCAAGGCCATCTAACCGATATTCGTACCGCAGTCGCCGGTGCGATCGCCGCCAAATACCTGGCGCCGTCGAAAGTCGGGCGCATCGGCATTGTCGGCACCGGCGTGCAGGCCAGGTTGCAGCTCGAATATCTCGCGCCCGTCACTGCTTGCCGGGACGTACTCGTATGGGGTCGGGGCGAAGGTCAGCTTGCCGCGTATCGGCGGGACATGAGCACAAAGGGATTCCAGGTTTCAACAACGACTGACGCCGGCGACATCATCGCGTCCTGCAGCCTGATCGTTACCACAACCCCGGCAACTACGCCGATTCTGACGGGGACGGTGCAACCCGGCACCCACATTACGGCCGTGGGATCGGATACACATGACAAGCAGGAACTGGATGCAGAAATTCTGCAGCACGCCGATCTGGTGGTTGCCGACAGCATCTCGCAATGCCTTGAACGCGGCGAGATTCACCAGGCATTGAAGAGCAATGCGATAACACGGGCTGACCTGGTTGAGCTCGGCAATATTATTGCCGGAGACGCGGCCGGCAGAGAATCCGATGATCAGGTGACAGTTGCGGATCTTACCGGGGTCGCCGTGCAGGATATTCAGATTGCCAAATCGGTGTTGAATCG
>JADFGH010000216.1 GCA_022567775.1 Pseudomonadota bacterium
GACCCTGATTCTCATCTTCATGTTCCTGAAGGCCGGATTGATCGTGGCCATATTCATGCACATGGCCTGGGAGCGGCTGGCGCTGAAAATCGCGATCCTCGGGCCGCCGGTTGCGCTGCTGGTGCTGGTCTGGCTGATGGCTTACGAAGCCGATTACACCTTCCTGACAAGGATCGTTTTTTTCGGCGAGGGCGCCCCTCTGCCGGTGCATCACTAGTCAGGGCCGACATCCGAAATGCCAGTTGGAGTTGGGAGGTCCCTGTTCATGCGCCGTTAAGCCTTAATCGTTATAATTAGCCGGACTTGGTTATTTCGCATTCATTGAAATCAGGCCATGAACTGGCCCGTAACACAGCCGAAGGAGATTCCGTTGAGCAATATCGCCAGACGCCGTTTCATACAACTGTCGGCCGCTGCGGCGGCCGGTTATTTCGCTCACCCGGGGTCGGAAGCGCAAGCGCAGGAACTGCCGCGAATTACCGAGGACGATCCGGTCGGAGCCGCGCTTAAATACACGCATGACGCGAGCACCGTGGATCCAGCCTTACGCACCCAGCCTGCCGCCGAACAAAGCTGCATCAACTGCGCTCAGCTTCAGGGTGATGAAGGCGACGAGTGGCGGCCTTGCGCTATTTTTATTGGCAAACTCGTCAACGTGAACGGCTGGTGTTCTGTCTGGGTTCCCATACCCTGAATGAGTAGTCCGTCCGGCGGTGCGGGTTGGAGGGTTAAAGTTCTTCTCCCGCGCCGCCGCGTTGTGAAAGCATCAGCCGATAGATTTCATTTCGCCCTCGTCCTGTGAGTGAGGTAACGACATCCACGGCCCGGCTGCCCGGCAATACCGCAGTAATCTCCTTAAGTAGTTGATTTAAATCAATATTCACAGCTGATGTTTCTGTGACCCGTTGCCCTTCGACCACCAGCACAAACTCACCTTTGATCGAAATTCGCCCGTCGTCAGTCATACGTTTAAGCTCCGCAAGCGTTCCGGACACGCATTGTTCGTGCAGTTTTGTGATTTCGCGGCCGATGAAAGCGTGCCGGTCGGGCCCGAACGAAGCAATCAGATCGTCTAAGCATTCACCGATGCGATGCACTGATTCGAAACAAACGATCGTGCGAGTCTCCTGCGCGAGCATTTGAAGTCTGCCCTGCCGGGCTGATTTCTTTGCAGGCAGAAATCCTTCGAAACAGAACCTGTCGGTCGGCAAGCCCGCGACAGACAACGCCGCGATCACCGCACTTGCACCAGGCACCGGTGATACATGAATACCGTGTTCATGGGCGGCGCGCAGTAACCGATAGCCGGGATCGCTGACCAGCGGCGTGCCCGCATCACTCACCAACGCAATGGACTGTCCCTCTTTCAGTTTGCCGATCAGCCCGCAAACAAGCGACTCTTCGTTGTGTTCGTGCAGTGCTATTTGCCGGGTTTTGATGCCGAAATGCGATAGCAATCGTCCGGTGTGGCGGGTATCCTCGGCAGCGATAAGGTCCGCTTCTTCCAGTACCTGCTTTGCGCGCGGCGACAGGTCGTCGCGATTACCAATCGGTGTTGCAACAACGAAAAGCGTGCCCTTTGCCAATCTCTTAATCCCTAATTCAGATAATCTCAGGTAATCTTGCGACAATGATCCCTCTGTACAACATCCTGCCCGTATCCCGGGTCGTGAGGCAAGTCATATGATCACGATTGCGAAGCAATGTTGCGCTGCCGCCATGTTACTTGCATTTGCGGCGATGCTCTCTGCTTGTGCTACCGGCGAATTTTACGGCATCAGCGGCAGCCAGGGAGTGCCACGTGCCGAACGGGAGGCAAGGAGTGGCCGTTACGCGGACGCGGCAGGAACCTACATTGGCCTCGCGGCCCTTGCCTCAGGTGACGAGCAAACCAGGCTGACTCTGCTCGCCATCGAGCAGTGGCTCTATGCCGGCGACGCCCGCCGTGCCCGTAACGCATTGCGCGCAATCCCGATTCCGTCCGCGGGCGAGTTGCTGTGGCTGTGGAGCGCGGACGCGGCCGCGCTCAGACTATGGGAAGGCGAGCCCGACGGGGCTTTAAGTTTGCTCGAACCGTTGAGCCGTCAACCGTTGCCACAAGACCATCGCGCCCGCGTCGAGGCGCTACGTGCAGACGCATGGTTTCAGAAGAATGAACCGGTGCGGGCGATTGAACTTTACCTGCAACGGGAAATCTGGCTGGACGACGAATTCAGTATCAGGCAGAACCGGAGACGGTTGTGGGCGGGTCTCAAAGTAAGCGACTCGCAAGTTTTGCGTAACGCGGCAGAATTAACCTACGACAAAAACATTCAGGGCTGGCTGGCGCTCGGATCGCTGGCGAGTACGACCGGTGAGCAAGGTATCGGCTGGGGCAACGGTGTCGTGCGATGGCAGCAAACTTATCGCGACCATCCGGCGATTGGCATCCTGGACGAAATGGACCTGCCGGAAGCCGGAGCGCTGGCGTTTCCGCGCCAGATCGCGCTGTTGCTGCCGCTTTCGGGGAACAACGCCGCCGCCGGAAAAGCCATCAGAAACGGCTTTCTCGGTGCCTATTTCAGTGCTACGGCCGAAATCGATGATGCGCAGCTGATCCGCCTGTATGACATCAATGGTCCGGGCGACGCCCTGGCGGCCTACGACAGGGCCGTGCGCGACGGCGCTGAATTCGTCGTCGGACCGCTGTTGAGACGCAGCGTGTCAGAGCTGGCTGCAGAGTCACTGCTGCCCGTTCCCGTGCTGGCGCTCAACTACCTGCCCGGCGATGTGCTCGCGCCTCCGGGGTTCTACCAGTTCGCGCTTGCGCCTGAAGATGAAGCCCGGTCCGCCGCAAGCAGAACCATCAA
Source organism: Pseudomonadota bacterium (assembly GCA_022567775.1). Lineage (GTDB taxonomy): Bacteria > Pseudomonadota > Gammaproteobacteria > Steroidobacterales > Woeseiaceae > SZUA-117. Next base: position 2,850 of record JADFGH010000216.1, read on the forward strand.
TGACGACCTGAAACGGGGTGTTGCGCTGGTGCCCAACAACGACTGGGGACGCCGCGTATTGACAAGTTTTACGAGCGAATTCGAAGCAGCTGGCGGACAGCTGCTCGATTACCGCAGCTATCAGCCTACCGACCAGGATTTCTCGTTCGAAATCCAGGAGCTGCTGGCACTGTCGCAAAGTGTGCAGCGGTATCGGCGCTTGCGCGCAAACATTGGTGGCCCGCTGCAGTTTGACCCGCGGCGGCGGCAGGACGTTGATTTTGTTTTTCTTGCCGCTGATGCGAAGGCGGGCCGCCTGATTAAATCACAGCTCAAGTTTCACTATTCCGGTGACCTGCCGGTTTACTCGACCTCATTTATATATTCGATGGACGGCCGTTCCGACACAGATCTTGATGGCGTGATGTTCGCGGAAACACCCTGGGTGGTGAATCCGCCCGCATGGATCGCCGATTTTCCGGAGCTGTACGCCGAGTATTGGCCGGCGGAAAAGCGCCTGACGCGTCTGCACGCGATGGGCTACGACGCTTATCACCTGGTCGGCGGATTGTTTCCGGCTCGTACCGGACCGATGGACGAAATCATCGGTGCGACCGGTACGTTGACTCTCGAGGCGGATGGGCGGGTACACCGCAGGATGGCCTGGGCCAGGTTTGAACGCGGCAGGCCTGAACCGCTTCCGGTGGTGGATGAGTTTCAATACCTGCTTGATGAGCTTGGTCCCGATTCCTTCTTTAACAGACCACCCGAATGGCGGAACCCACAACCATTGCCGTAGGTGCTCACTGGGAGAACCAGGCACTCGAGCACCTGTCCTCCAGCGGGCTCAAGCTGCTTGCCGAAAACTTTCGTTGCCGTATGGGCGAGATCGACCTCGTGATGCTGGATCAGGATTGCCTGGTGTTTGTCGAGGTACGCTATCGGAAGTCGAATCGATTCGCGTCCGCAGCATGCTCAATCGACCGCCATAAACAACGCAGACTGGCACGAGCAGCAGCAATGTTTCTCGGTCGACACCCTCAATATCGTGATCATGTCGTTCGCTTTGACGTAGTGGCATTTGATGCGACTCCGGACAATCAATGCACGCTACAATGGTTGCAGGACGCATTCAGACCGGAGACCTGATGGACGCAGAAACCCTGGTAAAGGAGCACTTTGCCGAAAGCGTGTCGACCAAACAGGCGGCGGCAAACGTGCTGGCACCCGCTATCGCGCGAGCCGGCCGGCTTATGGCTCAGTCGCTACTCGATGACGGCAAGATATTCAGTTGCGGCAACGGAGGCTCGGCGGCGGATTCACAACATTTTTCTTCGGAATTGTTGAATCGCTTCGAAATGGAACGACCGGGCCTGCCGGCAATCGCTTTGACCACGGATTCCTCGACGCTGACAGCGATTGCCAACGACTATGCGTACGACGAAATATTCGCCAAACAAATTCGTGCACTTGGCCGCCAGAACGATGTTCTGCTGGCGATTTCGACATCCGGGAATTCAACAAACGTTAATCGCGCGATCGTCGCAGCGCACGAAAAGGCTGTCAGCGTGGTCGCGTTGAGCGGCCATGATGGTGGACTCATGGCGGGGCTGTTGTCGGACAACGACGTTGAGATCAGGGTGCCCGCCGTACGAACGGCACGAATCCAGGAAGTACATCTGGTCGTGATTCATTGCCTGTGTGATTTGATCGATAAGACCCTGTTGGGTGGCAAGTAGGAGCCCGGCCAAGCGGAATTACTTCACAACTTTTAAGTGCGCGCGATTGCTGCGCGGCTTTTCCTGGTCTTCCGGGTTATCAGGCGGTTCCGGCTGGTCCGCGCCATGCGAGAAAATCATCCCCTGGCCGGTCTCTTTCGCGTAAATCCCCAGCAC
>JADFGH010000217.1 GCA_022567775.1 Pseudomonadota bacterium
CGCGGCGGCACGCCGCTCCTGCTGCCACGGTCCTGGGGCTTGCGGTTTGCAGGAGCGGCCTCTGGCCGCGATTCCTTACTGTATTGTGGCACTAGCGAATTTCGCCGCATATACTTACCGCCCTTCGGCCGGAGCATGTAGGCTCCGGCCTGTTATTTAAGCAGCCGGGGTGGCGGAACTGGTAGACGCGCTGGATTCAAAATCCAGTTTCTGAAAGGAAGTGCGAGTTCGATTCTCGCTCCCGGCACCAACCAACCACGATCCCCGGAGCCACCCGTTGCGGGGCCTCATCCAAGCCTATGAAGTATTGCTCCAACTGCGGCAACCTGGTTGCACAGAAAATTCCGGACGGCGATTCCATGAGCCGCTGGGTCTGCAGCGCCTGTGACATCGTGCATTATCAGAACCCGAAAATCGTTGTCGGCTGTGTGCCGGAGATCGACGACAAGATCCTGTTGTGCAAACGGGCGATCGAACCACGCTACGGATTCTGGACCGTACCAGCAGGGTTTATGGAACTGGGTGAGACAATCGCTGAAGGAGCGGCTCGCGAAACACTCGAAGAGGCCTGCGCCGAGGTCGAAATCGGGCACCTGTTCGCCTCCGTCGATGTGCCCGAGGCAGGCCAGGTGCACCTCTTTTTTACGGCAACGCTGCTTGGGGAGTTCGCAGCCGGGCATGAAACGCTGGAGGCGGATCTCTTCGCAAAGGATGAGATTCCCTGGGACGAGATCGCGTTTCGCAGCGGATTATTTGCGCTTAGAAAATACCTGGATGACGCCGGTCAGAATAAAGGCGTCCATTTGCACGAGGTCGGGCGTAACAAGTCCTAGCCAGGATTAATCGATGGCTACGATTGCCTGCTTGAGCTTGTCCGCCGGCATATAGCCGCTGAACAGGGTGCCATCGTGCAACACGATGGCCGGCGTGCCGCGCAGACCGATGTCCTGGCCAATCAGGTAATGCTTGCTGACGATCGATGCATCGCAGGTACGCGTCGGATATTCCTTGTCCAGTTTGGCAAGCGTCAGCGCTTCATTGCGGTCGTTGGCGCACCAGACGTTTTCCGCCTTGGCCCAGGAGGGCGAAGTCGGACCATTGCGTGGATACAGGAAGTAGCGAATCTCGATACCCTGCTCCATGTACTGATCGATTTGAGAATGCAAGCGGCGGCAGAACGTGCAGTCGATATCGGTGAACACGGAAACGCTGTACTCCACTTCGTCCGGCGAGAAGACGATTACCTGGTCATTCGGCACCGCCGACAACATGTTGACCCGCGCCTCATTTCGGCTTCGCTCGCTCAGGTTGGAATTGTCTTCCAGGTCGATCAGGTCGCCCTGCAACAGATAGCGGCCGTCCCCGGAAATGTAAGCAATGATGGCGCCTTTGCGGATCGTGTACCAACCCTCGATCGGGCTTTCGAATATATCCTCGGAATTGATCTCGGCAAATCGTTCTGACACCGTATCGCGAACTTTCTGCAGTTCCGCCGAGACCTCTTCTGCTGTTGCAGGCACGGCGATAAACAGCAGGACTGCTGATAGCAACGTACCGGCTCTCAGTAAAAATTTGTTCATCAAGGGTTCCTTAAGTGCACTGCCGAAGCGGGGCTTGCATGCCGGGTCCGAAAGCGGGGCGATTGTATCAGAGTAGACCGGCTGACAAGGCCATTTGTTCCAGCCTGTGAGCCGACCGCGGCGTCAGTCAGCCCCGTGGGTGGTGCTGGCTATGCAGGTCTTTCAGGCGCTCTCGCGCGACATGCGTGTAGATCTGTGTCGTCGAAAGATCACTGTGGCCCAGCAGCAGCTGGACAACCCTGAGATCCGCACCATGATTCAGCAGGTGTGTTGCGAACGCGTGGCGCAGGCTATGCGGTGATAAATTCTTGTCAATACCTGCTTTCTGTGCGTAGCGCTTGATGATGTGCCAGAAAGCCTGACGGGTCATGCGATCACCACGCCGTGTCGGGAACAGATAGTCGGTCTGGCGTTCGAGCAGAATTTCCATGCGCGGGCCATCGATAAAATCTTTCAGCCAGCGTTGCGACTCTTCGCCGAGCGGTATGAGCCTCTCGCGATCACCTTTACCGATGATACGCAGTACGCCCTGGTTGAAATTAACCTGCGACTGCTTGAGGTTGATCAGCTCTGATACGCGCAAGCCGGTCGCGTACAAGAGCTCCAGCATGGCGCGGTCGCGGTGCCCGAGCGGTTCGTCGACATTCGGCGCCTTCAGCAGTTCGTCTACTTCATCTTCGGTCAGGGACTTCGGCAGAGAACGGCCAATGCGGGGCATTTCAATATCGGCGGTCGGATCCGTGTCGCGCAGTCCTTCGCGCATGATGTAGCGGAAGAAACGGCGAAAGCTTGAAAGTTGCCTGGCGGTCGAACGGGGCTTGGCGCCCGCCTCGACACGCCGTGCTATGAATTCCAGGAGATCTGCTTTCTCAGCTTGCTCGATTTGAATGTTACTTTCCGACAAGCCACGCCACAGGGTCATCAGGTCGGCCCGATATGCACCCAGCGTATTGGCAGACAAGCCGCGTTCCATCCAGATCGCGTCGAGAAACTGGTCTACCAGCTCCTCAGAGCTTGATCGTGGCTTTTCAGGGTTGTCTGGCTGACTACTCGTCATGATTTCCATCAGTTCTGTAAGCCGTCCATGGTTTGCCTGGTGATTTCAGTCTACCTTTGCGTACTCCGGCTCACTACAATCGCCGCAGACCGGAAACCCCATCGGATCGTCCTCGCAGATTGACCAATACATCGCCAAGCAACGGATTTTTCAAGGAATTGAGTATGATGAGACCCAGTCGACATCGGCGTGACCGCTGTCACAGATTCACATAGGGCATTAACATAAGGTGATCTGCGTCACAGCTTTATGTGGGATGCAGGCGTTTGCAGGCAGAAAAAGAAAAACAAATGACCCATTTGGACAAGAAAGCGGCAAGCGGGATCGGCGCTTTTTTCTTCGGTCTTTACGCCTGGCTCGCCTTCATCCTGATCGTACTGTCCAGCAGCGTATTTGCCTTGCTCCTGCCAGGGCTCGAGCGCCGCCGGCGATGGGTCTCCGCATCTGCCAGGGCGGCATTTACGCTGACCGGTATGCGGGTCACGCTGCGTGGGCTCGAAAAACTGCCGGAGGGCCACTGCATCGTTGTTGCCAACCACGCCAGTTACATCGACGGAGTGGTCCTTTTTGGATTCATGCCGCCGCGCTTCGCCTTCGTCATCAAGGGTGAGATGAAAAACTTCCCGGCGGTCAACTTCCTGTTGCGGCGGATCGGCGCCAGGTTCGTCGAGCGCTTCGATGCCTCGGGTAGTGCCCGCGACGCGCGCCAGCTGCTGAGGGCTGCATCAGCGGGTGAATCGCTGGCAATCTTTCCCGAGGGCACGTTCCTCCGCTATCCGGGACTGGACCGGTTTCGGTCCGGCGCTTTTGCCGCCGCCATCAAGGGCAGTCTGCCCGTGGTGCCGACGGTGATTTCCGGGTCCCGGCACGTTCTGCCCGGCGGGCACCTGTTGCCGCGCCACGGTCACCTGAGAATCGATATTTTGAACCCGATCGAACCAGGCGACCCCGCCTATGGAAATTCCCGGGACCTCGCAGAATTGTCGCGGCAACGTATCCTCGAGATCCTCGATGAACCGGATTTGCTGGCATAACAAATTGTATGGGGACAGTTTACTTAATTGATTTCCCTGTTTTCCCTGACCACCAATTAAGTAAACTGTCCCCATAATTCATACCGGAATAGCCAATCAATGAACCAGGATGCCGTCGTTATCGTTGCTGCACAGCGCACACCGCTGGGTGCATTCCAGGGCGTCTTGAGCCCGGTCAAAGCGACGGACCTGTCTGCCGTCGCCACCCGCGCCGCCCTCGATGGATGTAGCCTGGATCCCGGCACCATCGACGAGGTGCTGCTCGGCTGCGTGTTGCCGGCGGGGCTCGGCCAGGCGCCTGCGCGGCAGGCGGCGCTCGCGGCAGGCCTTCCCGATAGCATCCCATGCACCACGGTCAACAAGGTATGCGGCTCGGGAATGAAAACGACCATGCTGGGGCATGACCTGATCCTGGCCGGCAGCGCCAACATCGTGGTTGCCGGCGGCATGGAGTCCATGAGCAACGCGCCCTACCTGATGCCGAAAGCCCGCAGCGGATACCGCATGGGCCACCAGGAAGTGCTCGACCACATGTTCTTCGACGGGCTGCAGAACCCCTCCGACGGCAACATGATGGGTTATTTTGCGGAAGTCACTGCAGAAAAATACGGGTTTTCGCGGGCAGAGCAGGACGACTTCGCAATCGCATCCGTGACCCGAGCCAGGGCCGCAATTGCAGCAGGTCGATTCAAGAATGAAATTGCACCGGTCACCGTCAAAACTCGCAGGGGCGAAAGCGAGGTGTCCGAAGACGAAGGGCCCGGCAAGGCGAACATCGAAAAGATTCCGACACTCAGGCCCGCGTTCAAAGATGACGGCACAGTAACAGCCGCGAGTTCATCGTCAATTTCAGACGGTGCGGCAACGCTGATCCTGATGCGCGAGAAAGATGCGAAAGAACGTGGCGTCAAGATTCTTGCAAAAATCGCCGGCCATTCCAGCTTCGCACAGGAACCGGAATGGTTTACGACGTCACCGGTATTCGCGATCAGAGCGCTGCACGAAAAGCTTGGCTGGATTCCGGACTC
>JADFGH010000218.1 GCA_022567775.1 Pseudomonadota bacterium
TTCGACAAGGAGTCATTTAGCCAAGTGCTATAGATCGGGCACCGCCTGCGGGGAGCCCTTTCAAGTCGAGGCTTTCAAAGCGTGCGGTGTTCGATTGACATAAGACGATACCCTGTGCACGGTGCACGGTACTGATAAAGGCAAACTCGCCGAAAGGTGAGGACGCAAAGCAACCGGTCTAAGGGAAATCCTAGGACGGCGGGGCTGCCAGTTTTTCTGCAGCTGTTCGACCTTCTCCGTGGAAACCCTGAACGGTCTGTTCTTGGCCTGAGTTCACGACCCATGCCAATGGGAGCGGTGAGTCTTGCGCCGGGTTCTTTGCTTTGTTGCCTCCTGGTTCGTTTAGGAACGGGTGAAGATATGGACAAGGTAAACAGGAAAAAGTCGGCCGGAGTTTTTATTTTTGCGGCAGTCGGGTTATTGCTCAGCAGCTGTGGCGATAGCACCAGGGAAGAGGTCGTCGTTCAAGGCAAGCTGGCGATTGTATTCGTTCAACGCGGTGTTACCGCGGTTGGCAATCCGACCGATGGTATTATTTTTCAGGCCGGCGGTGATCTGATGAGCATGGATCTTTCCTCGCCGAGCGCGACGATGACCAATCTGACTGAAGCGTACACGGCAGGCGCCGGTGATGTTTCAGACCCGGAAGTCTCTTTCGATGGGCAACGCGTCCTGTTTGCCATGCGCGGGCCCAATGACCCGACCTGGAACATTTTCGAATACGAAATGACCAGCGCCGCGCTGACCCGTATCGTCAGCGACGATCTTGTCGCCAACGCCGGCGACGATGTCGACCCGGCTTATCTGCCTGACGGTCGAATCGTGTTCAGTTCCAATCGCCAGGAAAAATCCCGCCAGATCCTGAGCGCCGAGAATACCGAGCAATACGCTTTTCTCGACGAGTACGAACGCGAACGCTCGATCGTCCTGCACGTCATGAATGGCGATGGCAGCGATATTCACCAGATTTCATTTAACCAGAGCCACGACCGCAACCCGACGGTTCTCAGTACCGGCGAGATTATATTCGCGCGCTGGGATCATGTCGGTAATCGCAACCATTTTCCGATCTTCTTCACCAACCCCGATGGCACCAACATTTTTGTCCAGTACGGCGCGTTCAGTCCCGGCAACAGCATGCTGCATCCGCGTGAAATGCCCGACGGGCAGGTCATGACTTCGCTGATGCCGCTGTCCGGAACCTTTGAAGGCGGAGCAGTTGTCGCCGTGGATATCCGAAATTTCTCCGACTTTAACGAGCCCGTACCGGGCGCGCCGGCAGGCGGGGTTGGCCAGGTCGAGGTCACGCCCTTCCCGATCAATTTTGGCCAAGGCATATCTGCGAACGGACGCTTCACGACGCCGTATCCGCTGTGGGACGGAACCAACCGTGCCTTGCTCAGCTGGTCGCCTTTTCGCTCCGTAATTGAGACCGATCCTTTGACCGGCGCCCAGAACGAAGTCGAACGTGACCCGCTATACGGCATTTACATGCTGGACATGGACACCAATTCGATGCGACCGGTCGCCTTGCCGCCGGAAGGTACGGCGTTCACCGACCCGGTCCCGCTACAGGCGCGGCCCGTGCCAAACACGATTGCCGACAAACCGATAGACGCGGCACTGGCAGCCCAGGGCATGGGCATCATCAACGTCAAGAGCGTTTATGACACCGATGGCCAGGACCTGATGGGCGCGAGCATGTTGATTGGTGGCGAAAGTATCCCGATGATAACGGCCCCGCCCGGGGATTCACGTTCCATGGTTGCGGACCTGGCAACCATCAAGGATCCGCTGCTGACCGCTGCCGCCGGCCGTGTCGGCCGATTTATCCGGATTACCCGCGCCGTGTCTACGCCTCGGGGTATATCGATGGATGCCATTGGCGAGACTGAACTGGAGATGCAGCGCATCGTTGGTTATGGGGTTGAGGAGCCCGATGGTTCGTTCCGCTTGAAAGTGCCGGCAGATATCGCCCTGGGCGTAGCGGTCGTGGATTCCAATGGCCGCGCGATCCAGACGCATACCAACTGGCTGCAAGTTCGTCCCGGCGAAACCCGCACCTGCAATGGCTGTCACTCGCCGCGCCGTGGCGGCGCGCTCAATTCCGTGCCGATCGCCGGCGACCATCCCAATACGCTGCTGGCAGCGCTATCCGGCGAATCGATGGCCGAAACCCGTACCCGCCTGGATCCGCAGGTAATGGACCTGACCGCCGATATGGTTTTCCAGGATGTCTGGACAGACCCGGCGATCCGGACACCGGATCCTGACCTGGTGCTGGATTACGCTGGGCTTAGCACGCCGGCCCCGGTGAATGGGCTCATCGATTACCCGGATCACATTGCGCCGTTATGGACCAAGGACCGCGGCGCCGATACCTGCACGGACTGCCACAACAGCAACTTTCTGTTCGACCCGGTATCGATCGGGCTGGATCTTCGCCAGGTGTCTTCTGGCACTGGCCGGTTGCTGTCATACGACGAATTGCTGATCGGCGATCCGTTCATCGACCCGGCTACCGGGCTGCCGCTTCTACTCGTCAACAATGGTCAGATCCAGGTTCAGAGGCAGGCGCCGCTGGTGGCAACCGGCGGCTCCCGCCAGAGTTCGCGCACCAGTCACCTGGTCGAAAAAATTTACGAGCAGGAACTTCGCGCCAGCCTGGATCTCGTCGCGGCAACGGTTGACCATAGCGGCATGATGAATGCGTCTGAAAGACGCCTGATCGCCGAGTGGATAGATCTTGGCGCGCAGTATTACAACAACCCGTTCGACGATGCGAATGGAGACGGCTTCAACAGTCTCAGCGAGGTTCGCGGCGGAGTGCGTGGTCTTAGCGAAAGCGAGTTCAACGCACAGGTTCACCCGATCCTGATGGCGCGTTGTGCCGCTTGCCACCAGCCGTTTACTGGTAACGGCACGCCGGCCAACCCGCAAAACCCCGGGTTTATCCCCAATCGCTTCGTGCTGACCGGCAGCCGCGAAGGCGATTTCAACGTCACGCTCAGCATGGTCGACAACGTCTGCATGCCGGAAGAAAGCAGCTTGCTCAAGCGGCCGGTCAGCGATGAACTTGCCAACCCGCCGCATCCGCGTATCGACGACCCGAATGTCGCCGACGATCCCAATGATCCACTGGCCGACGATGTGCCCGTGATGATTGTCGGTGAGCCGGATTACCAGGCGATCTACAACTGGATCGCGGGAGGCGTATGCATTCCATGATCAGGCAGCGGCAGATTTTTGGGAGAGTGAACAGTGGATCCTAAGGCCAGGCTTTTGGTGGCGGTGTGCCTGCTGGCAACCGTCAGCGCATGCAATGAGATCGAGAACGAGCCGCAAGCGCAGACCGCTTCGCAGTCGCTTTGCATTGCCAATTATGAAGCCTGCGTTAACCCGATTTTTGACGCGACGCTGAATGGCAGGGCCGGGCAAATCACCTGTTCGGCCAGTGGGTGTCACGACCAGGCCGCCGGTTCGGGCGGCGCCTTCAAGATTTTTGCCAATGCACAGCCAGGATCGAGCGAGATACTGGCGAATTTTTTTGCGGCGAAATCTTTTTCGAACCTGGATGACCCGGCGCAGAGCAAACTTCTGCTCGAGCCGTTGCAAGGCGTGTTTTCGGTCACGGGCACGCACACCGGCGGCGATATTTTCCCGGACACCGCCGATCAGTGTTACCAGGCGATCGTTAGCTGGATATCGACGCGTGTAGATGACCTGAACTCGGCGAATTGCGGTGTCTGCACGGCCGCTGCACTGGCCAGTTGCGGGTACTGAAGCAAAACGATTGTCGACCCTTATGTAAAAAACTGTGAGGCCGGTAACGGAACGAGCCGAGCATAAATGAGGAAATGGAGCTTGAAATCGTTACTGACACTGGAAAACCGATGAATGCGATTCGGCTCGCCTGCCTGCTGCTGCTGATTCCGCTGGTGATGGGCGCTGCCGCCTATCAGCGGGTCCAGGTGCAGGATCCCTATATGGATCTGCATACGGGGCCGGGGCGTGGTTTCCCGGCTGTTCAGGTCGTCGAGCGCGGCGAATGGGTGGAGATACTCAAGCGCAAAACGGACTGGTTCAAGATCAGGAGCGGACAAGGCAAGGAAGGATGGGTGCACAGAAGTCAGATGGAGAAAACGCTGACAGAAGCGGGCGTGAAGCAAAGCTTTCGCGATGTCCTGATGGACGACTATCTGAGCCGCCGTCTCGAGATAGGTTTTGCGGCTGGCCGTTTTGACGGTGACCCATCGCTGACGGTGCGCGCCAGTTACCGGTTCAACAATTTTATCATCGGCGAATTCAATCTCAGCCAGGTATCGGGTGTTTTTTCCAGTTCCAGAATAGCCGACATCAATGTGCAGATTGCACCTTACAGCGACAACCGTTTCTCACCGTATTTCAACCTTGGCTTCGGCCACTTCAGGAATGAACCCAAGGCCACGCTGGTAAACGCGGTGGATACCAGCGCGACAACGGCGGTAGTCGGCGTCGGCCTGCGTATATACCTGACCCGGCGATTCATCGTCAGGGCCGACTTCAAAGACTATGTCGTGATGATAGATGCGGACAGGAACGAGGAATTTCAGCAATGGATGACCGGGTTTTCATTTTTTTTCTGAGGCGAGACAATGTTTAATCAAGGATTCGGCAAAATACCTGCATTGTTACTTCTGACCAGCTTCCT
>JADFGH010000219.1 GCA_022567775.1 Pseudomonadota bacterium
GTACATCATCGATCCGATCAACTGGCGAACATGCCCCGATGGGTCGACGCCAGACGGAGACTCGAACGCGTTTCGACTCATGTGCGGGGTGAAGAGGAAGGCCCGTTCCTTTTCATCGGATGTCACCACCAGGCTCCGATGTACAAGACCCCTGGCAACTGCATAGTCAATCCACTCCACCGTCGTCGACGTAACCAGATCCTGCGCCAGTCCTGGAGTAACGCTCACCTCTTCGATGAGACCGCCGAGGGCATCCCTCACCGTCGAGTCCTCGGCACGCAGCGCTGCGTTTGAAAGATCTGCATCCAAGGACCAAATATTCGGGTTGTAAACCACCACAAAGCCGTCATCGCTCTGTCGAACCTCCGCAAGGTTCAATGCATCCAGATAGTCGATAGCGCGCTCCGCGTCCTCCTCCGATGCTTCTGCGGTTGCGGATTCAATCGCAGCCTCACGAGTCAAGGGCATGACCGTCGTTGCGTCGAGCACGGCAAGAACGGCGACGCCGTAGTCACGTGGCGCGATGACGGGATCGGCATGGACGAATTCGTCGTGCGCAATTACCTGGCGATTGCGGGGAAGAGCTACTACCACAGTGAAGCCTTCGAGCGCGAAGGGCTCAACGTCGATCCCATCTCCCGCTTCGGCATCGGCATTCTCAGTTGCTTCATGGTGGCGGACGAGCTACACATTGAGACTTTTCGCGACCCCTACATGCCCGGCGACGCCCAGCCGCTACGGATCAGGATTCCCGCACCGAAGAAGCAGTTTCGCATCGAGACGCCGGTCGAGACCGCTTCGCCCGGCACCACCGTCAAGGTCTTCGTAAAGGGTGAGAAACTTCCCAGGGTGGGCGACGAAGAAGGCGGCAAAGAAGCTGGCAAACCCAAGCCCTTGGACGTGACAAAATATCTTTCAATCGTCGCGGGGTTCGTCGAGTTTCCTATTGTCATCACCGAGGGCGACCGCAAGACCATCGTCCTGCACCCGTATCAAGACGCCGAGGCCGCCGGCAGCCTGCTGTATTTGCCGCTGGATCAGCTGATGCGTGGCGGGACTCGGACAGGGCCGGAATCCGAGGGCAATCGCGCTTCGGACTCGGCAATGCAGCAGCTTGAAACTGACAGGAATGGCAATCCGAACGATCCGCGCAACAGGAGGACCCGGCAATGAGTAATGTAAGATTTGCAGTCCTGGTGCTTCTTGGATTGGCGTTTGTCGGCATTGGCCTCTCGGCATTTACGGTCAATGAACGTGAGCTGGCGATCAAACTGCGGCTTGGTGAAGTTGTGGAGACCGGCTACGAGCCCGGGCTCTACTGGAAGGTTCCGGTCTACCACACTATCCGTAAGTTCGAGAAGCGAATCATGACGATCCAGGATCGGCCCGAGCGAATATTCACGGCAGAGCGCAGGGCGTTGCAGGTCGATTTCTTTGTCAAATGGCGAATTATCGACGCAGTGAATTTCTATACGGCGACTGGCGGATCCGAAAACGTCGCCAGCGCTCGCCTGTCAGAAATTATCAAGAACGCAATCGTCACCGAGTTCGGTAAACGTTCAGTCCAGCAGGCAATATCGGTCGAACGGGCTGAGTTGATGCAGGATATGCTGGCTACGGCAGCTGCGGCGGCAAACGGTCTCGGCGTGGAACTGGTCGATGTGCGGGTCAAACAGGTCGAGTTCCCGGCAGACGTCAAAAACGCGGTCTACCGGGAAATGCGCGAGGAGCGTGCCCGCGTTGCTGCAGAATTGCGCGCGCAGGGACGAGAAACAGCTCAGGAAAAAAAATCCGGGGCGGACAAGGATCGTACGATCATCCTCGCCGATGCTTATCGGGACGGGCAGCTCATTCGTGGTGAAGGCGACGCAATGGCCGCCGAGATTTACGCGAGCGCCTACAATAAGGATCCCGAGTTCTATGCGTTTTATCGTAGCATCAACGCTTACAAGAAATCGGTAGGCAAGCCGGGTGATATCCTGGTGCTTGATCCGAACAACGAATTTTTCCGCTACCTGAACCAGTCAAGCGGCGAGCAACAATAAAGTCCGGATCATCGATTCGCAGAAACATTGCGGCCGCCGTTACACAACAGCGGCATATATTTCATGAGTGGCTGAAATGTGGCAGGACGTTCTGACGGCCTTTGCGCTCTACCTCATTATCGAAGGCATGATTCCATTCGTCGGCCCTGATTTCTTCCGCCGGACAGTAGCCAGGCTGGCGGAACTTGACGACAATCACCTGAGGGCCACCGGGCTCACCATTATGGCGACCGGCCTGTTGCTGCTGTTCGTCGTTCGATCATAAAAGTATCGCTGATCCGGGAATTTGGATGGGAAAGAACGTAGTAGTCATAGGTACGCAGTGGGGCGACGAGGGGAAGGGCAAAATCGTCGATCTGCTGACGGACAAGGCGGCCGCGGTTGCGCGTTTTCAGGGCGGTCATAACGCGGGGCACACGCTGGTGATTTCCGGCAGGAAAACCGTACTGCACCTGATCCCGTCGGGCATTCTGCGCGACGGTGTGCTCTGCCTGATCGGTAACGGCGTTGTGTTGTCGCTTGACGCGTTAATCAGTGAGGCGCAGGAACTCATCGACAATGGGGTGCCGGTATTTGAACGCCTGCGCGTCAGCCCGGGCTGTCCACTCATACTGCCGTCACACGTGGCGCTCGACGTTGCCAGGGAAAAAGCGCGAGGCGTATCAGCCATCGGCACCACCGGACGTGGTATCGGTCCGGCATACGAGGACAAGGTGTCGCGACGCGCGCTCAGGGTGTCCGATTTGTTTGATCACGAGAAGTTTGCCGCAAAGCTTGGCGAGATCCTTGATTACCACAATTTCCTGCTGCAGAACTATTTCAAGACAAAACCTGTTGATTTTTCCCGCACGCTGGACGAGGCATTGCAGGCCGCGGAAACGGTTGCTCCGATTACCGCGGACATCACGCAGATACTTCAGGATCTTGCAGATGATGACAAGAGCATCCTGTTTGAAGGCGCACAGGGGACTTTCCTCGACATTGACCATGGAACGTATCCATACGTAACGTCATCGAACACCGTTGCTGCGGCGGCCAGTACCGGCACCGGTATCGGTCCATTGAATCTGGATTACATACTCGGTGTCGTCAAGGCGTACACCACACGTGTCGGCGCCGGCCCGTTTCCGACCGAGCTATTCGACGATATGGCCAGGCACCTCGGTACCGTTGGTGCGGAATTCGGAGCGACCACCGGCAGGCCGCGGCGTTGCGGCTGGTTCGATGCCGTCGCGTTGCGGCGATCAATCGTCAACAGCAGTGTGTCGGGGCTTTGCGTCACCAAGCTGGATGTGCTCGACGGTCTGGAAACGGTTCGCATTTGCGTGGGCTACGAGATCGACGGCGAACCCATCGCAGGATTGCCGGTACACGTGGACCGCTTCGCGGACTGCCGGCCGGTCTACGAAGAATTGCCAGGCTGGTCAGAGTCGACGGTCGGCGCAACCGCCAACAGCGATCTACCGGACAATGCGCAGAAATATCTCGCAAGAATAGAGGCACTGGTTGAGGTGCCGATCGATATCATCTCAACCGGGCCGGATCGCGAGCAAACTATCGTTAGACGGCATCCGTTTGCCTGAAGGCTTATTGCAACGTCAGGATAAAAAGACCATTGGAAATATCGCTGGCGATGATATTGCCCGAGGGCAGGTAAGGGTACACGCTCCAGAGGCCGTCAAAATCAACTGCATCACTGCCCGGAAAAGTATCCAGAAACGCGATTTCCATTATTTCGCTGTTCGACAAGTCACCGAACTCGAGTACCCGCACCCCGGAAGTGTAGTTCGCCTGAAAGATGCGATTCCCGAGTATGTAAAGATTGTGATCGATCGACGCAGTTGCGGCTTCATAAGCAGAAACAAATACGGGCGTGTCGAGATCCGTCACATCAAAAATCAGTGTGCGGGTCGGTACATTGATGTTGATCTCGTCCAACTCGTCACCCAGCAGGAAATACCGATGGTCTTCGGTTAACCAGCCCTGGTGGGCAAAGCCGGCGTTGGGGTAACTGGTCGAGGAGATAGTGGTCGTTGCGGATTTGTTGGTGACGTCTGCTATTCCAATGTGGTTCTCGTTCGAACTAAAACAGACTTCCCGGCCAATGTAGTCGATGTCCGGCCCCTGGTAATCGACGCATTGCACATCGTGAGTGGCGGCAGCTGCATGACAACCTCTAAACATTGGGTTGTTCGGCGTCGAGATATCGATGATGTGCAGGCCTCCACTACAATCGTTCGTGCCGACGGCATATGCGTATCCAGTTGCTTCATTGATTGCGAGGTTGTGCGCGTTTTCAAAATCGCTGTATATGGCATCGGCCATAAAATCCTCCGGTGACGTGACGCCTCGCAGGCGTGTCAGGTCAAAAACCTGCATACCGTGTGCGCCGGCACCGTCGGCCACGATAAACGCGTAGTCCATGTAGACCTTGATGTCTCGCCACGGCGCTTCCATCGTGTTGGTCGCAAGATGTCCGAGAAAGACGGGATTGTCAGGATCAGTCACGTCGACAAAAGCTGTACCGTTGGTGAGGCCCATTAACGCGTATTCGTTTCCAGTCAGAGTATCGACCCAACCCCAGATGTACTTGCCGTCACCACCGCCCATTTCGCCGTTGCGCCCTCTTTTG
>JADFGH010000220.1 GCA_022567775.1 Pseudomonadota bacterium
TCGCCATAGGACTGCTTAAGGGCTGCAGCCAACAGGTAGTCAGGATGGTGCAGCTCAGTGATCGTCGCATAGCTGTAAGATTTTTGGTGCTTGCGGATGACCAACAGGTAGACGTGCGTTGCCAGGTTCTGTGGCAGGCCTATTCGCATCAGCTCTGATAACAAGGTGTATTTGCCGGGTATCTCCAGTTCGCCGACAAAAATGTTGTGTTTCTCGATCTTCCAGTCCGCGGCTTTGAACACGGCGCCGAGAGACTGGCCCGATGTCACTTGCGAGTGCTCGCTTGCGAATGCGGGCCTGACCCGGCCTGTAAATTTGACCACCGCGAAGGTCCGCGTAACTTTGTTGTCGCCACTGCCGCTGTACAGGCTGGAAACGCGTCCTTCGTTACTCGACTGAAGCACGTCCACGCCGTAGCTGCCAAAGGTCTGTTCAATGCGTTCGCTATTGAGCGGCTGACCCTGTGAGCCGCAGCCCACGACAATAAACCCAAAGCAGATTGCAAAAAGCGGGAGCCAGCCCGGATGAACCCGGTGCTTCGCGCTCGAGGGGCGACTGGTCAATGCCTGCATGGTTTGCTCGGTGTGGCTTGCAAACTATCGCCTCTGAAGGTGTTTACAATGCCGGCATAGTACCGGTTTTCAGTTATTCAGCCATGCGCGCAATGTACCTTCAGCAAATTGGATCGCTTGACGACAATCCGGAGCCGTTGCAGCTGGTCGAGCTTCCCGTGCCGGTGCCGGCTGAAGACGAGATCCTGATCCGCATAGCGGCGTGTGGCGTATGCCACACGGAACTCGATGAAATCGAAGGCCGGACGCCACCACCACGGCTGCCTGTCATTCCGGGTCACGAGGTGATCGGCACTGTAGAAGCGCTCGGCAGTGCGGCCAGGAAACATACGGCAGGAGACCGGGTCGGCGTCGGCTGGATATTTCGCTCGTCCGGGGCAACTGACGAGAACCTGAGTCCTGAATTCCTCGCAACGGGCCGCGATGCGAACGGCGGCTATGCCGAATACATGACGGTTCACGAGCGTTATGCCTATGCGATTCCGGCGGTGTTCCCGGATGCCGAGGCAGCGCCGCTCTTGTGCGCCGGCAGCGTCGGCTTCAGGGCGCTCAGGTTGACAAAGCTTGCAGACGGACAGCCGCTTGGCCTCACCGGATTCGGCGGGTCAGGGCACCTGGTGCTGCAAATCGCAACCCACCTGTATCCGGCCAGTGCAATCTATGTTTTTGCGCGCAGCGCCAGGGAGCGGGAATTCGCCGTCGAGCTGGGTGCCACCTGGGCAGGCGATATTGAAGATAAGCCGCCGTGTTTGTTGAGGGCCATTATTGATACAACGCCGGCCTGGCGGCCGGTCATGGCGTCGCTTAAGAATCTGCAGCCGGGCGGCAGGCTGGTGATCAACGCGATCCGCAAGGAATCTCGTGACCGGCACCTGCTGGCGGAGCTCAGCTACGAAAAGCACCTGTGGATGGAAAAGGAATTGAAAACGGTCGCAAACGTTACTGCGAATGATATCGAGCAGTTCCTTAGTGTTGCGGCACAGATCCCGCTCAGGCCCGAGGTGCAAACCTTTGCGCTGACAGATGCCAACGCCGCGTTGCGGGATCTGTACCACGGCCACCTGCGCGGCGCCAATGTACTGATCATGAACTAATGTCATAAAAAACCTTATCTTATTGTATTTAATTGAAGTGATACATTACTATCCGGTGCCGCCGTAAAACAGGGGCAACAGGCTATAATTCGCACTCCGCGATGGGGCTGATACAGCCGGGTTTTGCGTATGGCGACGGACCACTTGTGTTATCGATGCGGGGCATCACTGGCTGAATTGACGCCGCCGATTTCGCGGCAGGACGAGTGCCCGGCCTGTTCGGCCTGGCTGCACGTGTGCCGCATGTGTGAATTCTTTGACGCACACGTCGCAAAACAATGTACTGAAGATGACGCGGAAGAGGTTCTCGAGAAACAGCGCCCGAATTTCTGTGAGTGGTACAAGCCAAACGCAGCAGCTTTTGACCCGCAGCAGGCCGCACAGGAAAGCCGTGCGCACAACGAACTCGCCTCATTGTTCGGTGAGGAGGAAAGCGCAAAACCTGCCGGCAAAGGGCAGGCTGGAGAGGCTGAGGATCTTTTCAAATAGCAGCGTTGACTAAGAATGAACAGACGAGGATTTCTGAAAACAGCGTCGGCAGCGGCGATAGTCCCGGTCATTCCAGGCTGCGGCGGTCCCGCCGTCATGCCTGCCACGGATGTGCCCGTAAGCAGCTTCGGTGCGGAGTCGACGGCGGAAGAAGTGACCGAGGGTATCGACCTGACTGGCAAGATAGCAGTCGTTACCGGGTGTAATTCCGGAATCGGCTTCGAAACCATGCGGGTCCTGGCGTTACGCGGCGCCTATGTCATCGGCACCGGGCGGACATTGGAGAAGGCGGAGGCCGCCTGTGCACTGGTGAAGGGCATTACCACGCCTGTGCAGATGGAATTGTCTGACTACGACTCGATCGTGAAGTGTGCGGAGCTGATTCGGTCGATGAATTCACCGATTGATATGTTGATCTGCAATGCCGGGATGCGCGGTGCTGAACGGGAACTCGTGCATGGACTCGAGAAGCACTTTGTGGTCAATCACCTCGGCCATTTCATCCTCGTGAATCGGCTACTGGATCGACTGTACTTTTCCTGGCAGGGCAGAGTGGTCGTGGTAGGCAGCTGGGCCGCCTACCGCAGCGCGCCGGAGGAGGGTATTCAGTTCGATGACTTGCGGGCAACTCGCGACTATAGTGCGAGCCAGGCTTACGCGCACTCCAAGCTCGCCAATGTACTGTTTTCCTACGAACTGGCGAGACTCCTGAAAGGGACCCGAATCACGTCGAATTCTCTGCACCCCGGCGTCATCAATACCAATATCGCCAGGAATGTTTCGCCGATACTCAGGGCCGGTTTTGGTCTGTTGACCAGGCTAAGCGGCAAGACGATCGAGGAGGGTGCGGCAACCAGTTGTTATGTTGCGACGAGCCCGCGCTTGGGTGCCACCAGCGGTGAGTATTTCGAAGATTGCAACGCGGTCACGGTACTCGGCGATAACCACATGCACGACCGGGAACAGGCGTCGCGCTTGTGGCTGGTTTCGGAACAACTGACCCAGGATTACCTGGTCGAACTTAAGCGGCCCGACTGGAGCGAATTTGAAAACGGGCTGCGAAAAAAACGCGCAAACTGAACCGGGGCGCAGGTGTAATCAATGGCAAGCAAGGTAGTGGTCGTCCTCTCCGGCGGTCAGGACTCAACAACCTGCCTGTACTGGGCGCTGGATCGGTTTGGCGTCGACAATGTCCTGGCGCTGACATTCGATTACGGGCAACGGCATCGCATAGAGCTGGATTGCGCCGCGAACGTTGCGCAGCATGCCCGGGTGGCGCACACCACACTGCCGATCGACACCTTTTTGGCGTTGGGTGGTAACGCGCTGACCGATGCCGGCATCGCTGTGGACGAAGCTCCCGGCAACGCTCTGCCAAACACCTTTGTGCCTGGCCGCAATCTTATTTTCCTGACTTTTGCGGCTGCCTTCGCCTGGCAGCGCGACATCGTTGACCTGGTGACCGGCGTTGCTCAGACCGACTACTCAGGCTACCCGGATTGCAGGCGGGACACGATTGACGAACTGGAAAAAACGCTGGGACTGGGCATGCAACGGGAATTTAAGATTCATACGCCGTTGATGAATCTTTCGAAGAAAGAGACCGTCGAAATGGCCCGGGATCTTGGTGCGCTGGATGCCATGGCGCTGACGCACACCTGTTACAACGGACTCAGGCCGCCGTGCGGCGAGTGCCCCGCATGCCGCTTACGTGCAAAAGGTTTTCTGGAGGCAGGGATTGCTGACCCGCTCGAATCAATATGACCTACTCGGTTAAGGAAATTTATTACACGCTGCAGGGCGAAGGTGCGCAGACGGGGCGTCCCGCGGTCTTCCTGCGGTTTGCCGGCTGTAATCTGTGGACAGGCAGGGAAAAAGACCGCGCGCGCGCGATCTGTAATTTCTGCGATACCGAATTTGTCGGCACCGACGGTCCGGGTGGCGGCAAGTTTGCCAATGCCGCGGATCTTGCGGCTGCCGTGCGCGCCACATGGCCGGATTCGGTGTCCGACAAGCCCTACGTTGTTTGCACCGGCGGCGAACCGTTGCTGCAGATTGATGACGCCGCCATTGAAGCATTGCACAATGCAGGTATTGAGATCGCCGTGGAAACCAACGGTACGCTGCAGGCGCCCGCTGGTCTCGACTGGATCTGTGTGAGTCCGAAAGCAGGAGCAACAGTAGTGCAAACGTCGGGCGACGAACTAAAGCTCGTGTATCCACAGCCGGAGCCGGAGGCACAGCCGGAACGATTCATTGACATGGCGTTTTCCCATTTCTTCTTGCAGCCAATGGACAGTGCGAACAGGGAAGAAAATACGCAGGCGGCCATTCGATACTGTCTCGACCATCCGCACTGGAAACTAAGCCTGCAGACGCACAAGATCATTGGGATTCCCTGAATCATGCAACATCATCGAATAATCAGACTGGCCGTCGCATTCGCCGTTGGCATATTTCTGGCGCTGTATACATTCGAAAGAATCTCGGATCCTGAGCCTGCGCTACAGCGAGCCAGG
>JADFGH010000221.1 GCA_022567775.1 Pseudomonadota bacterium
TGAGCTGCAGACCTTCATCTTTGCACCATTCCTCCAGTGCTTTGGTCTCTTGCTCATCGCTGAACGCGTACCAGGTCTCAAGCTTGTGTTGCCGGTCGAGCAAATCCTTGAACCGCCCATACGCCCCTCTGCGGCGAAATATTCCGCGCACCTGATCATAGTGTTGCGGCATATTTTGTTCCGTGAAAGCGAAAACCAGCTGCGACCCGAGATCAAGATATCGCTTGTCGGGTACAGGCACATATTTGTCCGAGTCCTCAATGTCGTCAGGGATTTCCTCTTCTTCATCGAGCATGCCCGGGTCCCCGGAAATCCAGTAGATCTTGCCGGAGCCCCTGCAAACGTAGGCCTCGTTGTCCAGAATATCGCTGGATACCCATTCCATCGCGTTTTCAAGATTATTACGATTTACAGTCGCCATGGTGAATAAATCCCGATGTGGCCGTTCCTTTATCCCGCTTTATCGGGCAAGTCACAATGGCGAAACAAACTATTTGGTTCAGTGCAACGATGGGTGTCCGCCACCCGACCCGCTCAGCACAGCGCGTCTGGCTTTAGTGCAAGATTGCACAGTCGAGTTGATCTCTTTTTCGGCGATATAGGATAACTTCTGCGCATTGCGTATTGTGTCCCGAAGCTCCGCCTCTGCTTCCGGCTCATCGGCAAACTGCACGAATGCCGCGAAAAAGGACCGCAGGTCACCCAGTTTCTGAACCGCCTGATGCGCGGTTTCCGGCAAGTCGATCGCGTCCTCGCCGGCGAACAGCCCCTCGAGAAAGGCCTCGATTTCATGCACACGGGTTTGTGCAAATCGCTTCAATCCCGCGCTATCGGCGGGGGTCCGCATCGTCGTCAGCCGGAACGGCTTGTTCCTGCTTTGATGGACCGTCAGCCCGTTCCACAATCCCATGACCAGTGCCTGTATCAGTTCATTGGCGTCCTCTTCACTTTCAAACGCCGGCATATCACCGTCCCAAAGCCCCTGCACGACCTGCATCGGACGGGTATCGATTGCCGGGCACGCAATACTGCCAAGAAATCGCGCGCGCACCGCGTGATACGGCATCGGGCAATCGTAACGCTGCAAAAGGCGCTTGATGTCGGCGGCTCTGACGATTCCGGGTCGAGGTTTTTTAGTACTCATTGTCCACCATCGCCTTGATCTCATCATCCAGCCCGGTCATCTCCCAGCGCGCCAGTGAAATCGGAATGCTGTCGATGGCATTCAGCCGATCGAAGAAATCCCTCAAGCGAAACGCCTCGCCGCGCTCCTCGACCTGCTTGCTGTAATCCGCGAGCGTGCGTTCCAGCAGGTACTTACCGGTGACATAGCTGGTGCCATATCCGGGTTGCCTGAGATAAAGATGTTGCTCGAAAATCAGGAGATCCGGTTCGGTCTTCATCCAGCCGCGTGGCGTCCAGTCCATGTGTACGGCGCCGGCCTCCTCCATCGTCATCTGGTTGGCATGCGCATACAGAGAGCCGAGGCCACGCGCGGCTCGCTGCGCCAGCATGATCCAGACGAGTTCACGCGAACGCGGACTGTCGTCATACAGGCCGGCGTGCATGAACATTTCTTCGACACCGGTCGCCGTGCCCTCGTTACGGCTGTCGAAGATGTTGTACAGCACCGCACCTTGTCTTATCGGGCTTGGATGCGGCTCGAGATCCATGCGTGCAAGTTCGAACCAGTGATAGAAATGGGTAAACAGTGGCGCGGGATCGTAGTGTGCCGTGATCAGGAAGAAGTTGCGGCGCTCTTCCGGCACGAACGAGCCCAGGTGCTCACGCAGCGCAGGCTCCATGTACTCCGTAACGGTGACGATCTCTTTTTCTTCCAGGAAACGCATGATGCGTTCTGCGGCCAGATCAGCCTTGGCGTCGTATTCCTCCGGCGTCGAGGCCGCAACCATCGGCGGCAGGTTGCGATTGCGTTGTTCCTCGAGCTTGAGCGACGACCAGGCGCGATCGAGTTCGCGCTTTAGCAAACGCACCTCGTCTTCCCACGACAATGGCACGAGATGCACGTTTTGCTGATACCAGGTGTAATTTTCCTTGCCGACGCCGGAGGGTCCGGTCTTCGACGGCGCTTCTGCAACCAGCCATGCAACCAGTTCATCGGTCGCCACTTGCGACTGCGCGATGATCGAATTCAGTTCGTCGCTGGCCGACTCGGTCACGCGCTCCGACAAACGATCCAGTTTGGTCCGCTGCGCCCGGATATTGCGGATGCCCGCAACCCACAGGTCACGTGCATTGCCGGTGAGGTTCTGCTGCGCCTGCTGCATGAGCGGCGGGATCACACTCAGTTCGCCAGTCAGCCGCTGCTCCTCGGCATCGGTCAACGGGAATTCATAGGTCCAGAGCTCGACCACCGCATGATGCGTCGGTCCCTCGTGTGCCGGCACGTCGCTGCGTGCGCTCCAGATAGTGTCGTAATACGCCGGGTCCCGCACCCAGGGCTGCAACACCCGCTGATTGAAATCGAAACCATTCATCTCGGCCCGCACGATGTGCCAATCGACTTGCTGCGGAACCGGCCACTCGCCTGGATCAATTCGGTGCAGGCGATTTCTGAGCGTCAGGAACCCCTCATAGCGGGCCGCAAATCTCCCGGCCGTGTAATCAGGCGCCCCATCCAGCATTGGCGGTGACTCGAACTCGCGCCACTCCGTGAACAGCTGCAACAGCTCGTCGTAGCCTGCATTGGACTGGCCCACTGCGCTTGGCATGGCGCCAGCCATCAGGCCAACGGAAAGGAAGACAAGAAGCGTCGCCTGGATAGTCATTTTTGCCCTCATTACCGCCTGCTCCCCGGATCATGTTCTCGCCGTTCTTTCATGAATGATAATGCAATTCAGCCGAGAAACGGGGCCCTAAATGTTCGACTGATTCTCCTTTATATACCGTGGAAAAACATAAAGTTATGGAATGTGACTCAGATCCTTGTTTTGTCAACTGAAGGTTGAAAAACTGCTTTTTTTGAGAGACTGCCCCTCTAAATTACCTCCTGATGTCTATTGGAACCTGAGGCAACTATGAACGGAATTCGTCAAACAGAAAGATTAGTATTTCAAGCCAGGCGCATAATTTGCCTGACGCTAACCGCCGGACTGGTAGTGCTGACCGGCTCGCCGATTACTCTCGCTACGGCAGACACCGTCCCGCTCATGCGCGAAGCATCCCAAAGCCGCCCATACGTCGATTGCAGCGCTGCACCCGCCAGAATTGAGGAGCTAACGGGTCGTCTCGCAGAACGAAGTAAAGCGATCGAGAAGACCAAGAGTATGCTCCCGGGCCTGCAGGAAGGGAGTCGCGAAGCGTGGGCCAGGGCCGACCAGATTATGAGTGACGCACCGGTAAACCTGATGACTTCTTTTGCCGGTGATTACCTGAAGACGACGACTAGCATAAAAAAACGCATCACCGCGATGCGGAATTCAGGCGCGTCAGAGAAACAGATAAAGTTGTGGCTGAAATCGATGAAGGGCCTCGAGGATGCCGGTAGTTTCCTCAAGAAGGCCCCGGCAAGTTTCGAGGCAGGCACCAAGTTCGGTTTGGACCACCAGGTGGAGATGTCGAACCTGCAGCCAGAATTCGCTCGAACAAATGAACTCTTTGTAAACAGTGGCCTGGCGGAAGAGCTTGGGGGAGAATTTGCGACCGCGATCGGTGGTCCCTTAGGCAAGCTCGCGTATGACGCTGGTCTGACTTCAGTCAACCTTATCGTGACCACAGAAGAGGCCTTTATCGAAGCTGGTGCGGCGCGGCGGGTGCAAAGTGCGGTTGACGCAATGGAGTGGGGTTATTCGCGTGACTATAGTGAAATGGTTAACCTTGCTGCTCTTCAATCAGAGAACTGCAACCTGCCGAAAGAGAAAGTAGCCCAGAGTGACAGGCTACCGGAACCTCCTCCTCCCTCTGTTGTTGAAGAAGCCCCCGTTACGACTGCGCCTGCTGCCGCCGCTGCGGGACCTAATGTCGGGGCAATGATATTAGTGGGTGGTGCTGCTGTTGCCGGTGCGGCTGCGCTTGCCGTTGGATTGAGTACCGCCGCCGGTACGGGGGCGAATTGTGGCTCTGCGCCGCAGGGTTTTGGGAGCGCATGGTGGGCGGACTATTCGTCATGGTGCCGGTGTATGGGGGGTACGCCCATCGTATCTACTACCCAATGTGTTCAGTAAGGAGATTCCTATGTGTATTAATGACGATTTAAGATGTGCATTTGTCAAGAGTGGATCCACGCTCTTCGTGGCTCTGCTTATTGTAGTGATCGGGGTTGGCACTCCAGATGGCCACGCAGTGGCACAGGTAACAATGCAACCGATCGAGATGCAGCCGATCGAGATGCAGGGCAATGAGATCCAGAACATTGAGATGCAGAACAATGAGATCCGGAACATTGAGATGCAGAACAATGAGATCCAGCAAAATGAGATCCGGAACATCGAGTTAGAGCAGAACAGGCAGTCAGAATTCAACCCGTCAGAGATTAACCCGACTGAAATCAAGCCCACAGATATCAATGCGTCTGAAATCAATCCGACGCCGATTAATGCATCTGAAATCAATCCGACGCCGATTAATGCATCTGAAATAAATCCGACTCCGATTAAGGCAACTGAAATCAATCCAACTGAGATTAAACCGACGGAAATCAC
>JADFGH010000222.1 GCA_022567775.1 Pseudomonadota bacterium
ACTTTAACTGGAGAGCTAAGACGGTGTGTTTCCAATGAAGAAAAAGGTTAAGCGTTTAGGCTTTGCAGCGGCAAAAAGCAGACATTATTAACGATCTCGAATGGACTAAATCCGCTGCTTCGTTGGATCAATAGCGGAGCCTCTCGAAGGCTGGACAATGCCGGTTTGCCTCCACCCCGTAACCGAACAAGGTATCGCTCCGAGGCGTTCCGCGTAGGGGTAATTCCGAATTGCAAACCACAATGAGAAGGAGCATTAAGAATAGCTTGCTACCAATATACTGAGGAGTCTGATAGTGAAAGAGATGACGGATCAATGCTGCAGCGCCCCCGTCGAACCCGACTTCGACATGATTAAACAGCTCATGGAGCACCGTGGAAATAGCGAATTTAGTGATACTGCTCTGCAAATGTTGAAGGAATTTTGTATTCAGGACCGCAAGCCGGATATGGCCAGGATGAAGCAGATGACGGAGTCGCGCCGTTGTCAGAGGCCTGAATCAGCACCAAGGAAAGAGGTCATAAAACAGTTACAGCTTGCTTACGAAGGTGATCAGTAGCGCACAGCGTCGAAAGGGCCACTGCACAAGAGCCTGCAACCCACGTCACTTACAACGTAGGATGACTGTGACATTCTGAAAGGGTGATCCTTGCCGTTTTCTGCCTGTCGATTCTGTTCGCTGGTGTTGTCGGGATTTACCTGTCAGCGGACATGTAACAGGTAGGCAATGAATCCGCCTATTGCCATTGGCACGGCAAAGAAGATGAAATTCGCCGACATATCAAAGCCGGCGACAATGAGATAACCAGCGATCGCCGGCCCGGCTACCGCGCCGGATCTGCCAAGCCCGATAGCCCAGCCAATGCCGGTGCTGCGAATCTCGGTCGGATAAACTTTAGCCGCGACGCCATAAAGGCCAGTGAAGCCGCCCTGCTGAAGAATTCCGATGAGCAGGATCAATGCCATCAGCAGTGACAATTGATTTGGCGCATAGGCAAAAATGACCATGCCGATCGCCGATGAAACCGACAGCACAAATATCAGGTTGGACAGCTTCCAGCGCGTCGACATCCACGCCATCAGGTAAATGCCGATAACACCGCCGAGATTGAAGTTAAAAAATGCGTCATGCCCTACAGATGCGGAATATCCCGAATCTTCCATCAGTTTCGGAATCCAGCTCATCAGGAAGTACAGGGTGCTGAAACAAAGAAAAAATGCGGCCCAGAGTGTAATTGTCTTGCGGCGATGCTCCGGGGCCAGCAACTTGAGCATGACTGTGAACAGATTGCTGTCTTTGTCTTTTTCCCCAGCGGCGACCGCCGGCATTTCTGACAGTGTCGGTTTCTTCAGCTTTTCGAGAATTCCATTGACCCGCTCGAGTGCATTCTCGGGCCGGCGTTCGAACAGGTACTTGAGGGATTCGGGAATCAGCATCCAGGCAACGAGTCCCATCGCCAGCGTGAACACGCCACCAAACCAGAACATGCCCCGCCAGCCGTACTCGGGCATGATGTAACCGGCAACGACCGAGGTCATCATGGCGCCCATCGGGTATCCGGATGTCACGACAGCGACAGACGCCGCGCGATATTTGTCGGGGCTGTACTCCGCCGCCAGTGTCGCCTGACACGCCAGCATTGCGCCCGCGCCCATACCACTGATAAACCGCAGGATGATGAATTCGGTCAGCGAACCGGCATTTGCCGTGAGAATGATGGACGCGCCGACCAGGACCACACTGATGACAATCACCTTGCGCCGGCCGATGATGTCAGACACCGGGGCCAGGAACATCGCACCAACCATCATGCCGGCAAGAGCGAAGCTGAAGATCCATCCCAGCCGGTCAGGCGTCAGTTGCAATTCCGACGATACGGCGCCCGCAACGACTGCCATTGCCGTGATGTCGAAGCCATCGAGCATATTGAAGAACAGGCACAATCCGACCACCAGCAACTGCTGCCCGCTGACCTTACCGTTATCGATAACCTCAGCGACGATACTCGCGGCGCTTGCGGGATTGGCGGCCTCAGACATCCGGCATCTCCAGGATTGCTTGCTGATTGGTCGGGCGGGAGCCCAAGGAATTATTGGTCACCTTGACCGGAAAATCGAGCAATTGCAAAGCTTTTAACAGCTTTGTAACGTATTTCAGCGCCTGAACCGGGCGCGCTCCCAGAACGTTTCCAGGTCACCCTCCAGGTACAACGCCCTGAAAAACGTGTAGGGATCGCAGTCCACTTTCGTTATCACTCTCGGGCTGAAGTCCCGGTCGTAGACGCGACGAAGATACGGCGTCCGCGCATAATTTTTCGGATCATGCAGCCACATGTCCGCGTGCAAATAGCCTTTGTCATCGAAATAGAAATGCTCAACCGTGTATGCATCAGCAGAAACCGGTTGCCCACGCGCACTCATGAACGCGGGATTCAGTTCCGTTGTGGTTACGACCAGCGTTTCTCCTTTCCATTCACCTTGCGAAAAGCCCAGTGATGAGCCGGTCGCGGTAGCCGGGAATTCGCGGCCGTCGAGATAGATGCGCCGTGCATAGTCGGCGCCATATACGATCACGATCGTGTTGTCGCTGTACAGGATCTCCATGGGATACGGCAGTCCCGACGCCAGCACCAGTCCGGGTGAGGCGCAGCGGCTGTTGGCGTTGTCCATCTCCAGGTAGCCGTCAATCGTCGCCTGTCCCTGGTCGGTCATGGCGTAGCGAATCTTGCTGACTGCGCCCAGCCCGAAAGCACGGTCCCAGATGCCACTCAGATCCACGGGATGCGGCGCCAATCCGTCCAATTCGGGGCGCGGCTCCGTATGCGTCCCCGAAAATTTTCCATCCTGCCAGGGTTGCCCGAGAAAATTGTTTGCACCATGGTGCGTCAGTTCACCTTCCAGCAAACCGTCCTCATTCAGGATGCCTTTAAATGTCGATAAGTACTCAACATCGAATCCGCTGCGCCAGTCGAGATCGAATTCGAATTCGTTGCCGTTGACTCTGAACGGCACAGGGCCGTTGTATACATAGGCACTAAGCACACCGTCACTTTCCTCGACGGTTAGCTGCAGATAGGAAGTACTGCTGCCGACAAACGAAAAACCTGTGGTAACGATGGTCCAGTCGCCGACCAGCTCGTTGCTCTGCGCGAAAACGCCTGAACTGCACAGCACAAGAATAGCGGCCAGACCCCGTCTCGCGCATTTTATCGTATTCACTGTCCGGCCCCGGTCCTGGCAGAGAGCTGCAGGCTGGCCGGGTCCGCGTTCGCGATGGCATCCGCAGAAATCCTGACCGCCGCAGCGCTTCCCTCGTTGCTCCCGTGCAGAAATTCAGCCTCGATTCTGATTTCCACCTCATCGGCGACCATGGGAACGAATCGATCCAGTCCGAAATCCGAGCGCCTGAGCGTGCCGGATGCCGAGAAACCGATGACTGGTTTATTCAGCATTGGATGCTCCATCGCACCGTTGATCACGACCGACAGTACAATAGGCCTGGTGATACCTCTTATCGTAACGAATCCGGTCAGCTCGCCCAATGATTCGTTGCGTGGAGTGTAGCTGTGTGTGGAAAACGTTATGTGCGGGAATTTGTCAGCGTGAAAAAATTTACGCGATGCCAATTCTTTGTCGAAATAGTCGAGATTGGTACGAATTGAGTCGACATCCACTGCTATGCTCACTGTACTTTTTTCCAATGCGTTGCTGTCGAGTTCAAGCTCGCCATCGATGCCCGTGGCGCGCAGCAAGGGGTAGGAAAGCCCTTGATGAAAATAGGAAAATGTCACGTAGGTGTGCGACTTGTCGACGGCATAGGTGCCCGACGGGATCCCCAGTAGCCCACCATCGGCAACAGGTTCGCCCTGTCCGCAGGCTGCCAGCAATGTAAACGCCGCTGCCAGGTTCCAGAAATATCTGAACTTCATCGTACTTTCTCGAATTCGATTTGCACTGCCAGTGTCAGCTCATCACCGATCAGTGGTGCATAGGCTGTTAATCCATAGTCAGAGCGGTTAAAACTTCCGGTTGCAGAAAAACCGATCATCTCCCTGCGATTGAGAGGGTTCATGGACGCCGAATTAATGGTGACATCGAGGGTGACCGGCTGCGTAATACCGCGGACGCTGAGATCACCGGTCAGGCGACCCGAATTTTCCGAGGTTTCTTCATAAGCTGTGCTTCGAAACGTGATCTCCGGATAATTTGCAACGTCAAAATAATCGGCACCTTGCAAGGCATCGTCGAGCTCTGGCACCGCCGAATCAACACTTGCAGCATCAATGGTTATGCTGACCTGGCTTAGACTCATGTCGTTGCCGTTGAGCTCCAGGCTCGCTTCAAAATCCGCGAAATGAATCTGCGGATTGGACAGGCCGAGGTGTGAATACGAAAAACTCAAGTACGCGTGAGTGTCGTCCAGTTCATAACGGCCCGGCGTAATATTTGACGCGATCGAATCGAAAGCACTGGATCCCGCAACTTCTGCGCTTCCGCGCGCGCTGAGCTGTGCACTTGACTCCCTGATTCCGCGCTGTGGACTTATGACCCGGCCATCGTCTACCGTTACCACACTGATAGACATACGTTTCGTATTGTTGCGGCCGAGAATGCCCTCCACTTTAATGTGGTCGCCGACCTGC
>JADFGH010000223.1 GCA_022567775.1 Pseudomonadota bacterium
ACGGCTGCCTGCGGATTGTCGGCCCTGGTCTCCACGGCATCCGCCGCCGAATCGGGCGTACGGCGCCTGCGACGGCCGCCACGGCTCCTGCGTCTGCTGCCTGACTTTTGGCTCTCACCGCGAGTGTCGTCTTGTTTGTCGCCCCGCGGCTCCTGTGCAGGTCTGCTTTGCTGGTTCGAGCGCTCACTGGCACCCGTACTTTTTCTCCTGCCTTCCGCGTCTTTCGCAGTGCCGCTCCTGGCGCGCTTGCCCGAGGATTTCTTCGATCGTTGCGCACCGCGATTGTCACCGGCGCGCTGCCCTTCGGTTTTTTGCCGGTGTCTTTGTCCGCCCCGCCTTCGACTGTCGGTTTTGCCTCGAGCCTTTCTCTGGTCGCTACGCTGTTTTTGACTTGTCCTCTTTTTCTTCGCCGGCGATCCACCGAAAATCGCAAACAACTTCGCCCAGAAACCGGGTCCTTTCTTCCTGGGTTTCTTGCGCGGCGGTGCTGGAGTGACTGGAGTGATCGTCGCTACGGCCGCAGGCTCCACTGGTTTTTGTTCCTGCAACGCCGAGGGTAATTCATCCTCATCCGGCAGGTCAGCCAGTGTATAGCTCAAGCCCGTGTTTTCCGGCAAATCGACCTGGTCATCCCGAACCCTGCGAACCTGGTAGTGCGGCGTTTCGAGCGCGGAATTGGCGACCATGATCACCTGGGTGTCATTTCTTGCCTCGAGACTCCGCACCCAGTCACGTTTTTCGTTGAGCAAATAAGTGGCAACTTCCACCGGCAATTGAGCGATCACTTTGGCGGTGCGTTCCTTGCGAGCTTCTTCACCAATTATTCGCAGAATGGCGAGTGCCAGAGACTCGACACTGCGAATATTACCGATGCCGGAACAACGCGGGCATACCAGGTAGTTCGACTCTCCGAGCGAGGGGCGCAAACGCTGCCGCGACATCTCCAGCAGTCCGAAGCGGCTGATCTTGCCGATTTGTACGCGCGCACGGTCCTGTCGCACCGCCTCGCGCAGGCGATTCTCAACCTCGCGCTGATTTCGCTGCGGCCCCATGTCGATGAAATCGATGACGACCAGGCCACCAAGATCACGCAGTCGCAACTGGCGGGCAATCTCGCCTGCTGCTTCCAGATTCGTATTGAGCGCCGTTGCCTCGATGTCACTGCCCTTGGTTGCACGTGCGGAGTTGATATCAATTGAGACGAGCGCCTCAGTATGGTCAATGACGATGCTGCCGCCGGATGGCAGCGTCACCGCATGTGCGAATGCCGATTCGATCTGCGATTCAATCTGATAGCGCGTGAACAGGGGAACTGCATCCGAATATAACTTTAGCTTTTTCAGATTGTGCGGCATGATCTGTTCGACGAATTCCCGCGCTTCGTTGTAGGTCTCTTCGTTGTCGATCAGGATCTCGCCGATATCGTTGGTCAGATAGTCGCGGAGTGCCCGAACAATCGCATTGCTTTCGCGATAAATCAGAAACGGCGATGGACGTCCGACCACAACTTTCTTGATGGCTTCCCAGACGGCAAGGAGATTTTCGAGATCCCATTCGAGTTCTTCGGCACTGCGATCAATGCCTGCCGTGCGCAGGATCACGCTCATTCCCTCGGGAACATCGATCTCATGCAATGATTTGCGTGCCAGGTCCCGGTCTTCGCCGACAATTCGTCTCGACACTCCACCGGACTGGGACTTGTTGGGCTTCAGTACGATGAATCGACCTGCCAGGCTGACGAAGGTCGTCAGTGCCGCACCCTTGTTGCCGCGCTCTTCTTTATCTATCTGGACAACAATGTCCTGACCCTCATTCAGGACATTCTTGATAATCGGTTTGCTACCGGGTTCAACCTCAGAAACAAAATACTCGCTGGAGATTTCCTTCAGAGGCAGAAATCCGTGTCGATCACCGCCATAATTGATGAACGCGGCCTCGAGGCTGGGCTCGATGCGCGTGATTTGTCCCTTGTAGATGTTGGCTTTTTTACGTTCGCCGGACGGTAGTTCGATGTTGAGGTCGTAAAGGAGCTGGCCATCGACCATCGCCATCCGCAACTCCTCTTGCTGAGTTGCGTTGATTAACATTCTTTTCATAATGCCCTGCTTTTGTGATGATATCGGGCAGCGGGCAGGACAGGCCAAATGAGGGCGATACGGAAGGGCAGGGAATAGCCATGAGAGGCAGCAGGTGGTCACCACCTGTGCCCGGACTGGCAAACTTCAAACGGACCCGATTTATGCATATCAGGTCCGGCAGAAAATTAATCATCAAAACCCTGCGGCTCTGCCGCGTCGGCGCTCGCCGGATTACCGTGCTGCTGCCGTGGATCCTGGCCTTGCCAAGGGCTAAGGCCAGAAATGAATTAAACTTTGCTCGTCGATCGGGAGTTGCCGGTCTGGAGCTCTTACAGAACGTGCGACGGGGAAACAAATCCAAATGCCGTCACGGGCAGCTAATATAACACAGCATCAGGGTTGGGCAATGCCTAATAAGTCATTGAGCCCACTAAAATTAAGTTACTTTTCATGAACAGAAGCTTAGGCGCCGCAGAAGGCACCCGGCAGACCGGGGTGCGCAAAATTCTCATTGATGACGAGCAGGCCGGCCAGCGGATCGACAACTTCCTGCGCCGGCAACTGCCAGGTCTGCCGAAAGGACGCCTGTACCGGATTCTCCGCCGCGGGGAGGTGCGGGTAAATGGCGGCCGGGTTCGCGCCGCGTACAAGCTTGTCTCCGGCGATGAAGTCAGGATCCCGCCGGTCAGGATTAATACTGGTCCGGATGCGCCGGCGGCTGGCAAGGTCGCAGACCTGGAGAGGCGTGTGCTGTTTGAGGACAAACGTTTGCTTGTCATTAATAAACCCAGCGGCCTTGCAGTGCATGGCGGCAGCGGTGTGAGTCACGGCGTGATCGAGTTATTGCGGGCGGCGCGGCCGGAGTTGCGCGACCTTTCGCTGGTACATCGCCTCGACCGTGAAACCTCGGGCTGCCTGGTACTGGCCAAGCGGCGCAGCGCGCTGCGGGAACTGCATCAGAAATTTCGCGATGGCACGGTCGGCAAGAACTATCTGGCGCTGGTGATCGGCGATTGGCAGCTCGGTGACCAATTCGTCGACGCGCCGCTGCTGGTCGAGCATCGCAAAAATGGGGAACGGCACGTGGTCGTGAGCGGGGCCGGAAAACCGGCACAGACGAAGATGCGCCTGTCCCGGACCTTCGGCAAATACAGCCTGCTGCAGTGCCAGCCGCTGACGGGACGCACGCACCAGATTCGTGTGCATGCCCTGCACCTGGGCCACCCGGTGGCCGGGGACGAACGTTACGGAGATCCGGAGGCCAACGCTACGGCCAGGAAACTCGGCCTGAAGCGCCTGTTCCTGCACGCGCAGTCCATATCGTTTCCGGATGACAGTGGCAATGATCTCCATTTTACCGCACCGCTGGCGGATGATCTGGAGCGGTTTCTGGATCGTGGGTTAGCAAGACAGCGGAAGTGATGACCGGAATAACGGCGAGGTGTCGTAGGAGCCCGCCCCGGCGGGCGAATCCAATGCCAGGAGATATGACGGAGTGTCGTAGGAGCCCGCCCCGGCGGGCGATTTGGTCAAATTACGGGATCAGGTAACCCAGCTCCAGCAGCCGACCAGAGAGCCATATCATCGGCATGCCGATGAGTGCGGTTGGATCGTCCGTTGCCACGGACTCAAACAGGACAAAGCCGGCGCCTTCGATCCTGAAACTGCCGGCGCAATCGTAGGGCTGGTCATGTTTCAGATAAGCATCGGCCAGTCGCCGGTCGAAAGTTCGAAAGCGGACAACGGTCTTGTCCACATGTTCGTATCGTCGTTTGCCGATCGGGTCGAGAACACAAACCGCCGTCAGAAATTGCACTGATTTTCCGGAAGATCGCAACAGCTGTTCTACTGCCTTTTGGTGATCGCCGGGTTTTCCAAGGACCTGACCATCAAGCACGGCGAGCTGGTCAGCGCCGATAATGAGGGCCTTGCGATAAACGGTGGCAACTGTTTCTGCCTTTTTGCGCGCAAGAAACGCCACAAGTTCCGCCGGGTCATCAATATCGGCTGATTCGTCAACACTCGGCGATACGGACTCGTAATCGTCGAGGAAGCGATCGAGCAGGTGCTGCCGGTAAACTGACGATGACGCCAGCACGATCGTGGCAGCCGAAGGATTTTGCATAGGTATCAGTATGTTGGGTTCTTTCTTTAGTTTAACCTCAATGCCGCGTTATTTCGCCAGATGCACCGGCCTGGTTCGCCCGGACTCTTTGACAGTGGCCGGTGACGTCCTTATCATGCGCCCGCCATGGCCAATCCACTGCTAGATCGCGCGCTGCCGGAAGAACTGGCGGAGCGTGGTCAGGTATTTGAATTACAAGGGAAAATTGAAGATTTCCGGCGTCTGATCGAAATTGTGGAAGCGGACCTCAGGTCAGTTGCCACGGAAATTCACCCGCGCGAATGGCGGGCCGCGCCAGTAAATATTAGACTCGGATTCGGCTGGGCGGATGCCCGAAGGGAAATTCCGGCCCTGGAAGGCGAGATCTCAACGGATATTGTGGCGGTGTGTCAGCGCTGTCTCGAGCCGTTTAAACTGGCACTTG
>JADFGH010000224.1 GCA_022567775.1 Pseudomonadota bacterium
TCGTGGCAGCGATATCAGTTCTATAGACTGCGGATCGCTGGTTGTCGTCGGTGTTAGAACCGGAAATGATCGTCTGTTTCAGGAGCTGAGTTCAGACGCCGATCGAATTGCAAGTGCCGGCATAAGCACTTTGCGAAACATCGGTGACTGCCGAGCGCCCGGCACTATTGCACACGCCGTGTATTCCGGACACGAGTGTGCCCGAAATATCGATGCCGGCGACTCCATTCAGCCCTTCGCATGGGAGCGACCGAGGCTCTCGTCCAAGGTGTAATGTTCCTGGCCCAACTTAAGGTCAGCAAACCGCCAATAACGGGCAGTTGACCGCAGTAAGCAAAAGCCGGGCACTGTCGATCGCCGCTTCTCGAATACTAAGTCAACTCGTTTACGGCCCGATAGGCCTCCTCGATGGCTGATTCTGTCATGGCGTTAGATGCCGCGTCTGTTGAGGCGATACTGATATTGCCGAATGGCCGGCTTCCAGTTACCCAGTGACGTTTCTCTTCGGGCCACGAGTCCGGCTCGAAGGCGATCCGGTCAGTCTCCGGGTCATACCCATAAGCATATCCATGTGGCCATCGGTTTACTGTGATTGCAGCTATATCACGTGCTGCATCAAACCCTCCCGGCGCAAGCATGCGGGATAGCTGATCTCGAATATTTCGCTCGAACGTCTCAAATGAAGTCGCAAGCAGATCTCGCTGACCGGCGGCAAACTGTTCGCGCGCGCTCTTGCCTGGTTCGCCAGGAACCCTGGTCAGGTGCAGCACGATTGGCTCGTCGGGCGATCTTGCGCATTGATATTCGCCAATGCTGACCGGGTAATCGAGTACCACACCGTGATGGTAGCTGCCGGGACAGTTGACTCTGTAAATTCCAAGCTTCGCGAAACTGCTCCAGTTGCGAATGAGAACGTTTGTATAAACAAGAGGGGCCCGCACACAATTCGAAAGTGCAGATTTTTGGGATTTCGACATCTCCGGACAAAGACGCGGGATGATCGCGTTGTAACAGGCCATTACGACCTTACCCGCTTCTACGACGCGCGCTTTGCCGTCCCGCAGGTAGGTGATCTTTACCGGGTTCGACAGCTTGTCATTGGCGTGCTGTGCGCGCACAACCGTACTGTTTAGACGAATTCGTACAGAGGATTTTGCATCATCCAGACGACTGTAGTCGAAATGCGCTGTCACAATGTCTTCCATATTATCGCCAGTAGCAACAGCAGGAATCAGCTTGCGAACAAGAAGTCTTGCGACAGACGCATTACCATCAGGGAAATGAAAAATATTCGGTTCTTCCTGATCTCCTTCCCGGTCGTAGGACTCGACGCCGAGATCAAGGTCCCCGAAACCGGGATAGCCACTATTCCAGGCCGCCCGTGCCGGATATGCATCGATGTTGACTGCCCATACATTCCGGGCAGAAGACAGCATAACCTTCAATACTTCATCGTCCATGCCGGCGCAATCCTTGAGGTAGGTCTGGTAGTCCATGTTTTCGAGGTATGCGCCACGCTGATCAACAGGAATGTCGTGCAGATAATGGCGGTCATCTTCCAACAAACGCACCAGGTCGGCCCTGGCCTTTGCCGACAGTGGTGAGTGCTCAAGAACCGAGGGGTCGACGATGTTACCAACGGCCAGGTGGTCAGACCCGAATGTCTCCTTGTCAAAAAAGAGGCCCCGGGACAGTCCCAATGATGAATAAAGATCTCGATCGAAATACTTGTAGAAACGCTGGGTCTCGATGCCCAGGTCCTTGATCAATTTTTTTGCAATGTCGGGGTAGCCACCTGGTGCTTCGAGCAACATTGTTCCGCCGTAACCGATAACCTTCCGATCGTTGATCTGAAATTCGTTTCTTTTAGCGTGCCCGCCAAAATCATCATGGTTGTCCAGAATCAATATTCTGGCGTTGTCACCCTTTGATTGTTGGTAAAAATGTGCCGCTGACAGACCGCTGATGCCGCCACCGACAACAACAAGATCGTAGGACTCGCCCGTATCTTCGCCGTCAAATGATGCGCCATCGCGCGCCAGGTGTGCTGTTTCAAAGGAGCCAGGATGAGAACCGCGCATGCCAGTGAGTTCAGGCGGGTAGTATCCCGGCACATCCTGGGCGCCGACATCCTGCGCGGATGCTGTTCCTGGAAATAGTGATGCGCCAACAGCGATACTGACTCCGTTCAGAAAATCCCGGCGACTAATGTCCTTATCCATGCCCAGCTTGCGATCGGTTTTGTTCATATTGCTATCCTGCCTGTACGCCAGCGCATGCTGCCTGATGCAGCTGGCATTTCAAACCATTTGGGTGAGAATCTCCGTGGACCCACCATCTCGGAATTGCATTCGGCCCTTATTCTTTTCGCAACGGTTCGATATGGAGTTCCCAGTCGGCATGATCGTCTGGCCCGGCTGGGCCTATCTTGCCCTCAGCTGATTTGAGTAATGACTCGGGGTCATAAATCACGCCCGACTTGATAACGAACTGCACGTTGCGCGCAGTCTTGATGTCATCGAGCGGGTTGCCGCTGGCGACGTATAGATCGGCGAGCTTTCCGACCTCTATGGATCCGAGCTTGTCCGCAACACCAAGCGCATTGGCGCCGTTAATTGTCGCTGCCTTCAGCACTACGATGTTTGGCAGACCTGCATGTACCATCGCCAACAATTCGCGATGAAACGCGAACCCCGGCAACAGTGAGGTGTACACGGGTTCATCAGTACCGACGATTAAAAGATCCCCTCCGCCTGCTTCATACAGTGATTTCACTTCGAGCTTTCGCTGCGCAAATGCGGCTGCGGTGGATTCCGGTGGCGGTGGCCCGCGTTCCTCCAGCAGGTCCTGCGCGTACGGGGTGAAATACTTTGCTTCGTCAGTCCAGATCATTGCGCCACCGAGCGCTCTTCGCAAATCGATTCCGCCGTACATTTGCAGATTGGCATCGTAATAGACCTGGTGCTTCAGGATCAGGTCTATCATCTGTTGCATGTCAGCGCTCCGAGCACCGCCACTGCCAATTGTGAGCCGGTGCTCGATGCGATCGATACCCATGAGTATCGCGTCACGCAGACTCACGTCCCACTCACCGTCGTAGTTGGCCAGGTGTGCGGTTGTCGTCATGCCATTCTTGTGTGCTTCGTCGATCAGAATCATCGCCTCGCCGGGCGTCGCCTGTTTGATCTTGATACTAATGACGCCCTGTTCAGCCCACTTGACGACTTCTGCACGTATCTCCTCTTCGGAGATGTCATTCGGCCACGCGGCGCAATCGTCCTCTGCCGTCTTGATGCTGTATTCACACCTGAAGCCGCCGAAATATGGGCCTGACGCAAAAAGCCTGGGGCCGATTGCCTCACCGGCGTCGACCAGGTCGCGCCGCTCCAGGACACGTTCGGGGAAATACTCGCCGGCCGACCAGGTCGACGTCACGCCGTTCGCGAGGAAGATGATGCCGTTGTAGACGACCTCCTCGACTCGACCCGCATCGACAAGGTCAAAGTTGTAATGCGCGTGCAGGTCGATCATGCCAGGCAGAATCGTTTCGGAGTCCGTCAAGTCAATGACGGCGGAAGCGCTCAGAATCTCCAGTTGGACATCGGCGTCGACTTCCACAATTTTTCCGTTGCGAATAACGATGCCGCTGTTGCGACGGCGTGTATCGCTGACACCGTCGAATAACCAGCCACCACGAATAATGAGTTTCCCTGCCCCGGGCTCCGCCCATTGAGCTTGTGCCATTACTGGCGCAAGGAAGATCAGAGCTGTGCTTACCTGCAATACGAACCTGGTTGAATGGTTCATGAATCCCCTTTTCATTTAACTGCTATCGGTTCTCGAACCAGGTCCCGTCCGGATGTTGAAACGCGCCCAGTGTTCGATGCAACTGATAGCCCATCAGCTTCTGAATGGTTTCCGAGTGTTGCTCGGCAATCTCTCGCGGTACATTGAGATACTGATTTTCCTCCTGCCGCAGCCAACCAAGCGCATAGGTATTAATCAATCCAGCGCGAGGCTTGTTGGTTCGATTGGCGCCGCCGCCGTGCCTTGTGTTACCCAAGTAAAAGAGTAAGGAGCCCTTGGGCATGATCGCCTGGACGATTTCGTCTGGGCTATCAGATGCGCCGTCGTATTCCTCTTCCCGGGCGTAGTAACGGTTGGTTCCCTGGTCGACGTGGCTACCGAGCGCCACGCGCGTGGCGCCATTTTCTTCGGTGAAGTCTTGCAGCGCCCACATGGCACTAATCTGCAACTGCATCCCCGGCATGCGAACCGGATAGATGCTGTCATCCACATGCATATATTGATCCGTCTCGCCCGGATGAATCTCAACAGCTGTCAAGCTGCCAATTCGGTAATTGAGACAGTGCTCAAGCAGGATCGCATCCGCCACTTCAAGTACACGCGGGTGGGCAACCAAGTCGGCAGACGTGGGCGAGATAGCCAAGACTCCGCTGACGCGCAGCGTTGTGTAACCGTTGAAATCGCTCTCATCGAATCTGCCGACTTCGTCGAACGGTGTGCGCAACTCGGCCAGTACAGCATCAACAACCTCCGGCGCGATCTGCTCTGTAATAACGGTCGCGCCATCACGTCGAAGCGCCCCGAC
>JADFGH010000225.1 GCA_022567775.1 Pseudomonadota bacterium
ATACTTCCTGTACCCCGGCTATTTTGCAGGCGATCGGCGGATAAGCAGCCACACGCCGTAGGTCAGGATTGGCAACACGTAAATCAGCAGGAATCCCCAGGTAATAGAGCCATAACCCTGTGCAACCAGGTTGGTAAGGCCGATCGTGTCGGCCAGCACTACGGCAACGAAGAGAATTGCGACCGCGACTGCCGGCCGCATCCAGTCGGGCATGCGGATGCCTTTCTCCGCAAAAGTGTGATCCAGGCGCTCGTTCACACCATGAATCAACGCGGCACCGGTTTCGACGAAAGTCCCGAACAACACGATTGGAAAAAGATACACAAAAACATTGGCGCCGCTGAGGGCGTTGATCAATATTGTCACGGGCAGCCTGCCACCATCTTCTTCGGCGATCAGCGTATCGTATTGCCCGATCATCGCAATGAAAAAGAGGGCGGCTGGCAACATTCCGAAAATTCCGCCGAGAAATCCAGCCGTGAGCGCTTCGCGCCGCCTTTGCAAGTGCCGGAGACAAAAGAGGATTGCCGGTATGGCCGCCAGGTTATAGCCTGAGTAAGCAACACCACTTTGCAGCCAGCCCGGTGTTATTGCCGCCGAGTTCAGGTTATCCAGAATCTGCTCACCGTGCTGAACCAGGTGCCAGCCGAGAAATGTTAAATACGTGGCGTACAGGACGAAAGACCACAGCGCGAGAAATTTTTCAACCGCGGTCGTTCCGTAGAAAACCAGCAAGGCAATCAGGATCATGATGCCCGCGGTACCCAGGAAGGCCGGAAGGCCGAAAGTATCGCGCAGAATATCACCGGCGGCCGCGCCAACAATCGAGATCACGAGGATCATCAATAATACGTAGAGGATTTCGTACAGTGGCCATAAGGGGCCGAGAAGTGCTTTGAAAAAGCTGCGATAGTCATAAAGCCTGAAATGCCTGGAAAACTCGAATGAAGCCATGAGCACGATGCTGAATATGACCGTTGTAACGGCTATGCCAAGGAGCCCACCGATCGGCCCCAGGCCGAGAAAGAATTGCTCCAGTTCCTTACCGGAACCATAGGCTCCGGCAACAATCACCGACTGGAATATGAATCCCGGCAGCAGGTAACGCTGGAACCAGCTGTTTTTCATATTGCGTTTATGCCCATAACCCGGGACTGAATGGTTCGACCTGCCCGCTTTCATATTTTAAAGCGTGCGCGCAGTCTTCTGCCTGCAACAGGGGACCGTCGATGTCGACGTACCGGCAACGCTGCGCGATGACGAATGCCGGCGCCATTGCCAGGGAGGAACCGAGCATGTTACCGACCATCAGGTCGAATCCCATTGACTCCGCCTGCAATGCAAGGGCGAGAGCTTCCGTGAGCCCGCCCGTCTTGTCCAGTTTGATGTTGATGATCTGGTACAGGCCGGCAAGCCTGTCCAGGTCCGCCCGGGTGTCACAGGATTCATCCGCACACAGTGGAATCGGAGACTCGTATTCTCTGAGTGATTCATCAATGGAAACATCGAGAGGCTGCTCAATCATCTCGACTTTCAGCGCCTTGAGGCCCGCCGCATAGTTGTCGAGATCGTCGACCGTCCAGGCCTGGTTGGCATCGATTACGATCGCGGCATCCGGCGAACCTTTCCGGATTGCGGAAAGCTGCTCGAGCGGGTCGCCAATGCCGACTTTTACCTTGAGAATCGGGAAATCGGCATGCGCCGCCGCGTCCTTTTGCATATTCTCCGCGGTATCGATGCCGACCGTATAGACCGTGGTCACCGCATGCGGCTGCCAGTCAAGCATTTGCCAGACGGTGCGCCCCGACTGTTTCGCTTCGAGATCCCACAACGCGCAGTCCACAGCATTGCGCGCGCCACCTGGCCCCAATATCTGCTGCAGCTCATCCCGGCTGATGCCATCTGCGATCTGCGGCACGACCGCCTCGATCTGCTCTTTGATCGAAGCAATCGTCTCGCCCTTGTATGTCACGCCGGCCGCTTCGCCCGATCCCGTGTGTGTGCCGTCGGAAATATGGCACAGTAGCGTTTCGGCATGAGTTTGTTCTGCGCGCGAAATCCTGAACGGCTTGCGCAACAACCAGGTTTTAGGCTCGAGCTTTATTTCGTAAGGCAATATTCGTCTCCGGATCAGAAGTTCTCGTCGAGGTAGTCGACAATCGGGCCAACCCCGGTAGCGACCGGATCGACACATGGCAAACCCGTCAGCTCCGACAGTTCGCTTAAGAGTGATTCACGTTCATCGGCGTCCATCGCCGACGTATTGACACTGACGCCCGCGCAGCGGATGTTGGCATTGGTCACCCTGCCGCAAACGATAGTCTGTTCAATCAGCGTCGGAATATCCGGCAACAGGCATTCGGGAAATGCTTCAACATACTTGCGGCCGGCAGCATGGCAGACGACGAATGCATCCGGCTGGGATCCATGCAACAGGCCCAGCGTAACCGCAGCGTACCCCGGGTGAAACAGTGACCCCTGCCCTTCGATGACATC
The DNA here is from genome assembly GCA_022567775.1 of Pseudomonadota bacterium. Classification (GTDB taxonomy): domain Bacteria; phylum Pseudomonadota; class Gammaproteobacteria; order Steroidobacterales; family Woeseiaceae; genus SZUA-117. The sequence continues at coordinate 2,497 of JADFGH010000225.1, forward strand.
CCAGTGATCGGCATCGTTATCCGGCGACAGAATTTCCGCCGCGCCGGAGACAAAATCCGACACCACGGCATCGATCGGAATGCCGCCACCGGCAATCATGATTCCCGTCTGCCCGGTCGCCCTGAAATCCGCGTTCCAGCCGCGATCCTTCATCTCTTTTGCGATCGCGAGTGCCGTATACTTTTTGCCGACGACACAATCCGTGCCCATCGCCAGCAGACGTTTGCCTGACCTCTTTGCTCCAGTGCCAACCGGCAGGTCAGGTGGCGGCGACCTGACGTCGATCAGCGCAACAGCCTTAATGGCTGCCGCCTCTGCAAGCCCGGGGACTTCGGTCAGCGACGAATGGGTGCCTGCGCAAATGTCGAGACCCGCGTCCACCGCTTCGAACAGCGTAGCCACCCAGTGCCCGGGAATGGTGCCGCCGACGCCAGCCACCCCCCAGATCATCGTTTGTGCACCAGCCGCTCTGGCTTGCGCAGGCGTCATCTCCGGAAGCCCCAGGTCGACGCCTGATCCTGGCAGCCGATACTGGCCGGCACAGAGCTCGGGCCGCCAGTGTGCTATTCCCAGCCCGGTTTTGGCATGTGTTTCCTCCGGTTCATCGCCGAGGAAAATCAGGTAAGGAGATTTTATGTCGATCTGCATTTCCGTCATTTGTCCGCTTTGTTATGCAGCAAACAGGGAAACTCCAAATAACCTTTGCATGATGAGTATCAGGGACATTCCCGTGAATACGACCAGGCTTAACCAGCCAAACCAGGTGGCAAACATTGACGGGTAAAAGACCTTGTCGTCCTTGCGAATAATCGTCAGGCAATAGTAAAGATTCAAAAAGAATATTACCGGTGCTACGAAAAAAGCGAGCGCAGACGCAAGCAAAACGAGGTAAACAGGTCGTGGCAGGCCGGCGATGATGGCAACCGATGTAATGAGCGAGAAAAACATGGTTGCCCGGTAAATATTATATTCCGAATACCAGGTCTTGCGTTGCTCCTCACTCAGTTCTTCGCGACTCGTCCTGGGTAACGACGCGGTACTTCGAAACAGATTCCTGCAACAGGCGCCAACGACGCGTGGCCAGCCGTCAAAGTAATTGAACGCCGTTGAATAGGTCGCCGCAAGTGCGCCTATTAGAAAAATAATCATCAGGTGGGGACCCACGCTGTCCGTAAATATCCTGGCGATCTCCCCCATAACGGCATTGCCGCGTACCTCGCTCGGATACAGCCAGACTGCGGCGAGGACCAGGAATATCGTGGCAAGCAGAAACGAAATAACGTGACCGAGGCGAAAATCAAGCAGGCCTATTTTGAACCAGCGCCGGCAATACTCCTGGGCGTGTACCGGCAGTTGCGACCGATCGATGCTGAGATCCGATTTCCTGGCGTTAAATGCGTCGAACGATTTGGCGAGACCCTGCTCTTCCATCGGGCCGCGTAAGCGGCCCATGCCGACTTTCTTGGCTTTACCCCACTCGGATGCCTGCAGTGAGACATCGATTCCCGTCGGCAAAAGGCCGAGGAATGAGGCGATGATCAGCCACGATCCCTCGGGTGCGTCGAGTCGGAAGAAGTGAACGAATCCACTGACCGGCGCAGGCTGCACGAAGTAAACCGCGAATGTGCAAACGATCAGGATACCCGCGGCAATCTTCGTTACCAGTTCGACGACCGCGTAGCGGCCACGCAGGATTATCGCAACGGCTGTCACGCCAAGGAGAAAACCATAGACCGCGAGTTCCCCGTCGTCATCGATGCCTGGTATGTCCAGCCCGAGATACAGCCGGAAAAAATAGAAAACGACTGCGGCGGCCGCTATTAATCGACCTGCCTGCCCGACAGCGGACTGGATGATGGTGGTTATCAGCACGTACCAGACAGGAACCTTTTTCCATGCGGTGGCATAAGCATCGAGCATGCTGCGACCGGTCGCATGCGTGAAGCGGATCGCCATTTCGAAACCGTAGTACTTGAAGATGTAGGCAATCGGCAGACACCACAGGAGTGCGTATCCATATCGCCCGCCCGCGACCGGCGCCGTAACCAGGTGGCTGGTTCCTATCCCGGTCATCATCAGC
>JADFGH010000004.1 GCA_022567775.1 Pseudomonadota bacterium
ATTTCGGCTACCTCGCGCTGGGATGGGTTACGATGGGACAGGTCCTGACGGCCCCGATGATTTTGATTGGTGCCCTACTTTTATTCCTGGCCTACAGGAATAAGCGAACAGCGGAGGCAACGGCCTGACATGCAACAATACTTGTCGATGATGCGCCATGTTCGTGACCACGGTGCACGCAAGGATGATCGCACCGGCACCGGAACACTCAGCATATTCGGCCACCAGATGCGCTTCGATCTCAGCCAGGGTTTTCCGCTGGTGACTACCAAGAAGTTGCACACCAAATCAGTCATCCATGAACTGCTCTGGTTCCTGCGTGGCGATTCCAATGTTCGTTACCTGCAGGAAAATGGCATCTCAATCTGGAATGAATGGGCGGACGAAAACGGCGAGTTGGGGCCGATATATGGCGTTCAGTGGCGCAGCTGGCCGACGCCTTCCGGTGAGTCCGTGGATCAAATCAAGGAAGTCGTCGACCTGCTGCGCGACGATCCGGATTCGCGGCGCATTCTGGTCAGCGCATGGAATGCTGCCGAGATATCGAATATGGCTTTGCCGCCTTGCCATACGATGTTTCAGTTTTATGTTGCCGACGGCAAACTGTCATGCCAGTTATACCAACGCAGTGCAGATACCTTCCTCGGCGTGCCATTCAACATCGCTTCCTATGCATTATTGACGCATATGTTGGCGCAACAGACTGACCTTAAGGTTGGTGACTTCGTATGGACGGGTGGCGATTGCCATCTGTACCTGAATCACCTTGAGCAGGTTGAAGAACAGTTGTCACGTCAGCCACTGGCCCTGCCCCGGCTCGCGATCAAGCGCCGGCCCGACAGCATTTTCGACTACCAGTTTGAGGACTTCGAAATTCTGAATTACGAATGCCATCCTCACATTAAAGCTGCCGTCGCAGTCTGATTCCCGATGAAAGTGTCAATGATCGTCGCCGTATCGGCGAATAACGTCATTGGCGTAGATGGTGGCCTGCCGTGGCGCTTGTCGGAGGACCTCCGACGATTCAAGGAAATTACGCTGGGCAAACCCATGATCATGGGCCGGCTGACTTTCGAATCTATTGGCAAGGCTCTGCCCGGCCGACGCAGTATTGTCATTACCCGGCAGGCGAATTACGAAGCAGAGGGATGTGACGTTGTTACCACAATGGATGCGGCCCTCGAGCTCGCAAGTGATGCTGACGAGGTCATGATTATTGGCGGCGGCAAGGTCTATGAGCAATTGTTGCCGATGACAGATCGTATCTATCTGACGAGAGTGCATGCAGATTTTGACGGCGATACATTTTTTCCGGAAATCAGGGAAGACGAATGGCAGATTGTGTCGAGTGAACCATTGCCGTCGAACGACGAGCGTCCGTTTTCGATCAGTTTTCAGACCTTGGAGCGCATCTCATGAATCGCCAACTGCGGCGGGTTCTTACGGGAATTTTTTGTTTATCCGGACGCCTGAAAATTGTAGAAACGATTCGTAGGAGCTCGCCCCAGCGAGCGACAAACATTGAAGGGCATGTTTAAAAAACATGCCCTTCAATGTTTGCAAAGGATGAATCATCCACCGTCAGTTAACGAAGATCGCCCGCTGGGGCGGGCTCCTACGCTTCGCGCAACGCAATCTCGAGCCGCTCCGTAAATTCATAAACGTCTTCGAAACCGTTGTAGAGAGGTACTGGCGCTACGCGAATGACATCTGGTTCACGCCAGTCCACGGTGATATTGAGCGCCTCAAGCTTCCTGAAAACCGATTTGGCATCCACACTGTCATCACAAATGACAAGTGACAACTGGCAGCCGCGCGCGTCTTCCGGCGTGATGATCTCAAGGCGTCCGGAGAAGCCCTGTTGCAGCAAAAAGTCCAGGTATCCGGTCAGCTCGATTGACTTCGCCCTGAGTTTGTCGATGCCAGCTTCCGCAAAAATCTCGAGTGATGCCAATAATGGTGCATGCGCCAGGATTGCCGGGCAGCTAAGTTGCCAGGCATCGACTCCTTGCGCGGGCACGAACGTCGGCGACATCCTGAATCGTGTCGCTTCTTCATGGCTCCACCAGCCAAGCAGCAGTTTGTTGTCTGCGGAATCCAGGTGCCGTGAATGTACGAACGCGCCGCCGACCGAACCGGGACCGGTGTTCAGATATTTGTACGTGCACCAAATCGCGAAATCCGGTGCCCAGTCGTGTAACGCCAAAGGCACATTGCCAATTGCGTGGGCGAGGTCGAGCCCAAGAGCGCATCCTGTGGCGTCGGCCAGCTTGCAGAGTTCGGCCATTTCAAGTACCTGGCCATTGTAATATTGCACACCGGGCAACAGCAGCAACGCAATACTCTCGCCTTGCTCGTCAAGCAGTGCTTCGAGATCAGCCATGTGAAGTTTATGGTCATCGCGCGGTTTCCACTCGAGCAATGCGTCATCCGGATCAAAACCGTGCAGGCGAATCTGCGACATCACTGCAAAACGATCAGATGGAAACGCAGTCGACTCAATGACGATCTTGTACCGCTCTGCGTCAGGACGATAGAAGGTCGTCATCATGAGGTGCAGGTTGACCGTCAGGGAATTCATCGCGACGACTTCGTTTTCGTTTGCGCCAGTCAAATATGCGAGGCCCCCCGTTGTCTCCCGGTGATACTGCATCCACGGGCGGCGCCCGTGGAAGTGGCCATCCACACACATATCGGCCCATTTCTCCAGTTCTTCCCCGATGTACTGCACCGCAAGATTTGATTGCAGGCCGAGAGAATTTCCGCAGAGGTAGATGTTCCGTCTGCCGTCTTTGTCCACAGGGAAATTAAAATAGTCGCGAAACCGGCGCAACTCGTCTGCCGCATCGAGTGATTGTGCGAATTCACGTGAAGCTTCGAAATCTGTCATTCAAAATCCTTGCGATTGAGGGCCAGCCATTCCAGTGCAGCATTGGCGAGGAGAGTAGAGCGCGTATTGATGTGCGTGTGAATTTCCATCTTGAGCATACGGGCTTAGAGTTACCCTCAAGATTCTGGCTCAGGCATCACGGTGCCGCATTTTTCGCAGGTCCGGTTCTCCGCGGAAGCGTAGAAACGGTCAAAGATGGGCGGCAACTGACCGACGATATCGCTAATGTACAAAAACTCTTCATATAATTTGTGATTGCAGTTATCACAGAACCACATGAAGCCATCGAGTTCTTCCGGCAAACGCTTACGCTCAATGACCAGACCGACCGATTCGGCAAAGCGCTGCGGAGAATGTGGAACTCTCGGTGGCAATAGCAGAATTTCGCCTTCGCGAATCGGAATATCATTGCGCCCGCCATCCTGTATCGTCTGCAGCAACATATCGCCTTCAAATTGGTAGAAGAATTCCGGGCCCTCGTCGTAGTGAAAATCCTTGCGCGAGTTGGGGCCACCGACAACCATCACAATGAAGTCGTCTTCTTCAAATACCTGCTGGTTACAAACCGGCGGTTGCAGCAGGTGTCGGTGTTCGTCAATCCACTGCTGGAAATTGAATGCCATCAGAGACTGCATTTTCCGTTCCTCAGTTTTTTCTCGCATCCGCAATGCATTCTCTGGAATATCATTTTTTGCATCGTACCTGGATTACTGTCGGACCCTTGTCCAGCCGCACAGCCGTCAACTGCCGCCCCCAGACACACCCCGTGTCCACGGCAATCAGGTCATCGTTGACAATCAGGCCCAGGGCGCTCCAGTGGCCGCAGACGATGCGTGTACCCCTCCATTTTGCATCCTCCACGGCAAACCACGGAAGCAGGCCCTTTGCTGCATCGTCAGGCGGGCCCTTGTGCGAAAAATCAAGAGCCCCGCCTTTCCGGATCATGCGTATGCGCGTGAGGCTGTTGACGATGAAGCGACGGCGCTGGTTGCCAGTCAGTTTGTCAGACCATTTGCGCGGTTTATCGCCGTACATTTCCTCGAGAAAATCGACGTAGGAGTCGCTTCGCAATGCTTTTTCGAGTTCTGCGGCGCACCCGAGGGTATCGTCGACAGACCACTGTGGTGGCAGGCCAGCGTGCACCATCAAGGTATTCAGGTCGGCACTGTAATGTGCGAGCGGACGAAATCGCAGCCAGTCGATCAACTCGCCGCAATCGTCCTTCGTGAGGATTTTCTTCAGCGACTCATAGTTGTTTCCTGCCTGCCTGATGTCATTGGCCAATGCGATGAGGTGTAAATCATGATTGCCGAGAACCGTAATCGCGGCCTCACCGAGACTTCTTACGTAGCGCAGCGTCTTGCGTGATTTCGGGCCGCGATTGACGAGGTCACCCGTAACCCACAGGCGATCCCTATCTGGATCGAAAGCAATTTTGTCGAGCAGGCGCCGAAATGGGTCGTAGCAGCCTTGCAGGTCGCCTATTGCGTACTGAGCCAATTAATGTAATACGCCGGGAACGGCGAGAGTAAAGGGTGGAATCGGCGCATCGAAGCTTGTGCCGTTATCGGTTTCCATGCGATAGCTGCCCTGCATCGCGCCGACAGGCGTTTCCAGCACCGCAGCACTTGAATAGCGAAACGTTTCGCCCGGTTTCAGATGAGGCTGTTCGCCCACAACACCGTCGCCCGTTACTTCCTGAACCTTGCCATTTGCGTCGGTAATTATCCAGTGGCGGCTGACTAACCTGGCGGGGAGATCGCCGAGATTTTCGATCGTTATCGTGTAGGCGAAAACATACCTGCCGATGTCCGGTTCGGACTGGTCAACAACGTATTTTGTAACAACCTCGATCCTGATTTCGTACTTATTACTTTCCATTTGCAGGTATTCTAGCCCGAATGTCGCGGCCGCTGCCGTCCTATTTGCTACTGGCCAGTAGATTAGCCAACCTGATCCAGCCATCGACCGGGATTTGCTCGGGCCGCTTGCCGCGTTCAAGACCGGCGGCCTCGATGTCCGCCTCACTGGCGAGCCCCTGCAGCGCGTTACGTAAAGTCTTACGCCGCCTGGAAAAGGCCTGCTTCACGATTAACTCGAGCATGTGCGCATCCTGAATATCGAATCGATTATGCGGAAATGGACGCATTCTTACGACAGACGACATGACTTTGGGTGGCGGCGTAAAAGCATCCGGTGTTACGTCAAACAGTGGCACGATCTCCAACTGGCAGCCGAGCATGATGGTTAATCGGCCGTAGTCCTTGTTGCCTGGTGTGGCCGACATGCGATCGACTACTTCCTTTTGCAGCATAAAGTGCATATCGGTCACGATGTTTCTGAACGTCAACAGGTGAAAGAGCAGGGGTGTCGAGATGTTGTAGGGCAAATTGCCGACGATGCGTAGTTCGTCACCGAGTGTCGAAAAATCGAACTGCAATGCATCTGCCTCGTGAATGGTCACGTTTGCACGATTCTGAAACTGCCTGTTGAGCTTTGCAATCAGATCGCGGTCGAATTCGATTGCGTGCAAGGTCGTCGCGGAATTTGCGAGTGGCGCTGTGATGGCGGCCCGACCCGGGCCGATCTCGACTATCGTTTCACCTTCCTGTGGCGCAATGGCCGACACAATCTGCTCGATCGTGTCGCTCGAGGTCAGGAAATGCTGGCCGAATCGCTTGCGGGCCTGATGGCTCACCTTGCAGAGGCTAGTTGCGCAGCCATGTTGACTGCCGCCAGCATGCTGCCGGCGTCAGCGGTGCCCTGACCGGCTATGTCGAGTGCGGTGCCGTGATCGACGGACGTGCGAATGATCGGCAATCCCAGGGTCAGGTTCACCGCTGTTCCGAAGCCTGCGTACTTGATTACCGGCAGCCCCTGGTCATGGTACATCGCGAGTACCACATCAGCCGGACCTGCGGCAGGCGTGAACGCCGTATCCGCTGGAACAGGCCCGACGACATCCAGGCCGTTTTCCTGGCACGACCTGATAACCGGTTCGATAACGTCCTGCTCTTCATTGCCGAGGTGGCCCCCTTCACCGGCATGCGGGTTCAGGCCGCAAACCAGGATTCTAGGAGTCGCGATTCCAAACTTTTCCCTTAATTCGCTGTGCAGGACCTGGATCACGGCGGCGATGCGTTCCCTGGTCAGATAGCCAGGGACTTTGCTGAGCGGCATATGCGTGCTCACCAGTGCAACCCGCAATTCCTTTGCAACCAGCAACATAACGGGTGTTTCGGTTGATGTCAGATTGGCGAGAAACTCGGTGTGGCCGGTGAAGTCAATGCCGGCATCATTGATTACGCTTTTGTGCAGTGGTGCCGTGATGAGCGCCGAAAATTCACCGGACTGGCAGCCGCTGACTGCACGCTCGATTCCATCCAGCAGCGATCGCGCATTGCCGGGATCCAACGTTCCACAAACCGCGGGATTTTCGAGTGGTTGCGGTAATACCTGCAAGCCGCCGCCGTGGCGTGATGAACCAGCTCCGTATTCGCAAAGTGATACGTCGATGCCGAGCATGCGAGCCCGATCTGCAAGCATGTCGGGATCGGCGATGACGACGATCTGCTTCGCCCAGGGCGAAGCAGCGAGCGCAAGGCACAAGTCGGGACCGATGCCGGCGGGTTCGCCGGAGGTGACGACAAGAGGTTTAAACAGATTCGTCATCCTTGCCCGCCCGGCCTGGGTCAGAGACTGCTGGTGTGGCTGGCAGGCTCACAAAAATAAATTTTCCCGCGGGCCTGCCAGTTGGTACAAGGTCGTACCGACATTTTCGATGGCTATAAGCCATTGAAAATGAAAGCGGTCTGAAAATCGCATTGATCGGTCATTGAAAAAGTCATGGATGGCTTTTTCAATCTTCTACAAGTCAGATTCGCGAGTCGACGAATGCTTCGTCTCTGATTCTTCGAACCCAGAGTTCAGATTCATTGGCGAGCTTGCTGTTTTGCACGCGTTGTACGCAACTCTGTTCTTTCAGATCCTCAGTGTTATCGTAGATACGGCGGTCCAGGACCTCAATGACGTGCCAGCCGAACCTGCTGCGGAACGGCTCGGACATAACACCAAGTTCCAGGTTGTTTGCCACTTCCTCAAACTCAGGCACAAAAGTTCCGGGGTTGGTCCAGCCCATGTCACCGCCGTTATTGGCGGAGCCTGGATCGTCAGACAAAAGCTTGGCAACTTCACCGAAATCCTCACCGCCCCTGATGCGCTCAACCGCATCTTCGAGCCGTTGCTTTGCCGTTTCCTCATCAATGATTTCATCTGGCGTGATCAGAATGTGCCGAACCAGGCTCTGCTCTATTTCGCTTTTCTGAATGACTCCGCGAAGGTCCAGGATCTTGACGAGGTGAAATCCGCTTATCGTTCTGATGGGTTTCGAATAGTCGCCAATTGACATGTTTCCCACTACGTCCGAGAACATGGTTGGCAACTGATTACCCTCACGCCAGCCGAGGTCGCCGCCCTCGAGTCCGGTCTGGCTATCCGAATAACGAATTGCGAGCCGGCCAAAATCGGCGCCATCCTCAAGGCGTGAGTAAACGAGGTTGGCTTCTTCTTCTGCTTCCAGGATCTGGTCAGCAGTGGCCGACTCCGGTATCGATATCAGTATGTGCGCGAGTCTATATGAAGACTCAACCACCACATTATTTTCAAGATCCGCGAGACACTGCTGAATTTCCCGCGGAGAAACCGATATGCGGCTGGTAACATCGATTTGCCGCAGTTGTTCCAGGGTCATCTGCCGGCGCATGTCGCGTCGATATTCACCATAGTCAACTCCGTCCTGAGCGAGAATTTGCGGCAGTTCCTCGAACGAAAATCCGGCTTGATCTGCAATCCGCGAGATCGCGGTATTCAACATCTGATCGGAAATCTGAATGCCAATCCTGTCAGCGCGTTGCATCTGAATTTCTTCGACAATCAGGCGCTCCAGTACCTGCTCCAGCAGGATGTGTGCCGGCGGCAGTTCGATACCTTGCTCGGTGGCGCGTTGAATGATCAGGTCGGTCTGCCGATTCAGCTCACTTTTCAGCACAACACCGTCGTTGACGACTGCGGCGAAGCCGTCCAGGAATTGCCCGGTCTCCGATAATTCGTCCGAGAGCGCTGATGCTGCGCTCATCGACATCACGATCGAAGTCAATAAGTATTTGATTTTTCTCATATTAATAAAGGAAGCAGCGAGCCTCGAGGGCAGCACGTCAGAGCGTTGGTGAATAGCCAAGAATACCACGTTCAAGAAGCCTGTCTGCCTTCGTACCGACGCTGGTCATTCCCTTCAACACAAGCTGCAGAGCCACTGAAGAGTCCCGGGTTCCATCGCGTGCGGATATGTAGCGTCGTGACACTAACCTCAGGCCCCAGCAGCAGCTCTCATATTCGAGACCGTAGAATTGTTCGAGCACTTCGTCGTCTCGAAACGAAAAGTTGTACCGTCCGACGAAATTCCAGCTTTGCGAAAGTGGCCATGACCAGGAAACGTCTCCCTGCTCCAGCGACTGCCTGCGGAAACGGTAGGCGAAATTGAGGATCTTGTTCGACTGTGGACGATATTGCAGTCGTGCTTCGGATTGCGCCGTGCCTCCCTCGCCACCCCATTGATGGCCAACATCAAAATTGAGGTTCTCATAGACAAGGAATCGTATTTCGGCGATGTAGTCTGATGAGTCTGAAACAATCGGCGACTCTCCGGGCAGGGTGACGTTTTGTTCGCTCAGATAGAGCGCCTGTCCGATCGTTGCGGACATTAGCTCGCGCCCGGTATTCACGTCTATGATTCGCGACGTTATACCGATACTCAACTGATCCATATCAGCAATTCGATCGACGCCAAGAAATCGATTCTTGCGGTAGAGCTGCACCAGGTTCAGATCTGGTGTAATCGTGTCGAACACCGGCAAGCCGGACTGCTCACGGTGTGGCACATGTACGTATAACAGTCGAGGTTCGAGCGTCTGCACACGCTGTTCCTCGAATTTCATCAGCCGTTCAAACTTTAGTCCTGTATCAAGACTTACTATCGGCACCGTGCGGCTCGGTTGTTTATCCTGACCGACTGAGGTGTTTTGCAGATCGTATCGAGTGTGATCGACAGCCGCAGCGGGAATCACGAACCAGCCCGGTTTCTCAATTGGTAACGCAACCTGTGGTGCTGCATTCAAGCGCCACCCGGTAACGCCAACGTCGCGGTCAAAGTAGACCAGTTCTGTATCCAGGCTATAGGTCAGGCCCAGTATATTGTCGGGCCAGTATCCGCGGGCATAAATCTGTGGCAGTCTCCGATATGGTTCATCTTCCGGCAGGATCGCAGAATCTATGGTTTGAAATTCCTGCACGCGGCCAAACAGGGACCAGTTCTCGCCAAAAAAATCGAAAGCCAGGCTTCGGTTGAGATGAGTAATACTGGCAGCGCTCAACGACCCGCCGAGGTCCTCGAAGTACTGATTGTCCGACACATCGCGAAAATCGATCTGGTTTCGCCATCCGCTTGCAAACAAGGTCTGATGCTCAAATCTGATTTGATGACGGTTCTCGTCAAACTTGGTGTCGTCAGGCAAATATTCGACTTCCAGTATGCCGTCGCTGTTCTCAAGCAGGTAACGGAACTCTGTGCCGAATTGCAGACCACGCTCCGTCAACAGACGAGGGGTCAAGGTCGCGTCATAGTTCTCCGCGATATTCCAGTAATAAGGAATACTTAGCTCATTGCCGCTGCGACCGGTACTGCCGATTTCCGGTGTCAACACTCCGGATTTTCGTGCATCCGTGATTGGAAATGATAAGTAGGGCGTGTAAAGAATCGGCACACCCTGAAATCGCAAACGAACGCCGCGAGCTTTGCCAACGCCAGTTCGGGTATCGAGTTCGATCTCGCTCGCTTCGATGATCCAGTCATTCGATTCCGGCGGGCAGGTGGTATAACCTACATCGACAAGCCGAAGCCTGCCGTCCTGGCTTATTTCCAGAACACTGGCTTCGCCTCGGGCATTATCTGGCCCGACCTCAAACTCCGCGCCCTCAAATCGAATGAGTCCACTGTCGTAGCCAAACTCCGCCGAGTCACTCAATATCAGCGAATCCGGATCTTCATATCGTACGCCACCGGTTAGCTTCAGTGCCCGCTGCACGGAGTCAAATGTTGCCGTTTCCGCGCCGGCCAGGCGGTTGCCACGGCGTAGCACAACGCCGCCGGACATCGATGCAGCCGGACGCTCGCCCATCACAGCCTCAAACTCGCCGGCCAGGAGTTCGATAACATCCGGATCACCCACACCGTACAGCTCCAACAGGGAACCTTCGGCCAATTCCCGTGCCGACGGCGACTCGCATGCAAGACGATCCTGTGCCCTGGCGGGGCTGATCACCATAAGGAGCAAAAGGCTAAATAATATGCGTGAGTATGTGGACAAAATTTCGGCTGAACTATCTGAGAAATACTGATCAGACAGGAATTATGGAGAAAAGATGTTATCAGCTATCCTGATTTGCTACCTTCGCATAAGTTTTTAGGCCCTTCAACGAGTTATGGAGAAATAACATAGCTGCACCAGGTCAGAAGACCGATCATCGCTACCACGAGTTGCTTGGCTGGCTGGCGCAATTCGACGGTCTCGGAGACAGCGAGCCGCAACCAGCTTCGGGTGATGCGAGTTATCGACGCTATTTTCGAGTCGATCGGGGCACAGAAAGTTTCATCGCGATGGATGCGCCACCGCCGCACGAGAACTGCCGGCCGTTCGTGCAAATCGCCGGCTACCTCGAAAGTATGGGGCTGAACTGCCCGCGCATACTCGGCGCTGATTTAGAAAACGGTTTTATCCTGATGACCGATCTTGGATCGACGCAATACCTCGATGAGCTCAAAAAGAACCCGGGTCACGCGACAGACCTCTACAATGACGCGATCGATGCATTGCTCGTGCTGCAAGAAAATGGTGATGTGTATCAGCAGCAATTGCCGAGTTACGATTACGATTTCGTTGCGTTCGAACTATCCATCTTTCGTGACTGGCTCTGCGGGCGCCATCTTGGCATTGACTTTTCCATCGACGAAGAGAGGCAATGGCAGGAATGTTGCGAAGTGTTGATCAACAATGCATTGCGGCAAAGGCAGGTCTTCATGCATCGTGATTACCATTCCAGGAACCTGATGCTGACCGCCGAAAATAATCCCGGCATACTCGATTTTCAGGATGCTGTTGAAGGACCGCTAGCATACGACGTCGTGTCGCTATTCAAGGACTGCTACATTAAGTGGCCGGCCGACAGAGTGAAAGAGTGGGCATTGCAATACTTCGATCGCCTCAATCCGGAATTAAAAGGCGACCTGGTCGCGGGCGACTTTATTCAACAGTTTGATTTGATGGGCGTGCAACGCCATTTGAAAGCGGCCGGGATATTCGCGCGCTTGTTTCATCGCGACGGAAAATCAGGATACCTGAACGACATTCCGCGGACGCTCAGCTACATCACGGATACCGCCCCGCAATACGCGGGCTTGAGCTTTCTTTCGAACCTGATCGAAGAGAAGATTTTGCCGTCGATGGAAACGACTAAATAATGGCTGCGATGATCCTCGCCGCCGGCCGGGGCGAACGTCTTCGACCGATCAGCGATACAACGCCAAAGGCACTGTTGGAGGTAGATGGAGTCAGCCTGCTGGATCAGCACCTGCGAAGACTGGCGGCTGCAGGAATCAAAACGGTCGTCATCAATCTCGGCTGGCTCGGCGAGCAGATCGCCGAGCGCACTGGTTCGGGACAGCAGTTTGGTTTGCAGGTTATCTACAGTCCCGAGTACGACAACATCCTTGATACTGGTGGCGGCATTCAACGCGCATTACCGCTGCTCGGCAGTGCGCCGTTCTGGGTGATCAACGCAGACGTTTATACGGACATGCCACTGCCAAATGAAAAACCACGCGCGGATAGCCTCGCGCACCTGGTTCTTGTTCCAACACCGGCGTACAAGGCAAACGGAGATTTCGAACTGCGCGACGGCAAAGTCGGAAATTCAGATAATCAGGACCTGACCTACAGCGGCATCGCGATTTACCGGCCAGAGTTTTTTGCCGGTTCAGGGCGCGGCCGTTTTTCGGTGGTGCCGTTACTGCGCGCCGCGGCCGATCGTGGCCAACTGGATGGCAGTATTTACGAGGGTATTTGGGAAGACGTTGGTACGCCGGAGCGGCTGCATGCTCTGATCAAAAATACATGAAAAACCGGGGTCGAACAAAAACCGGGGTAAAAACCGGGGTCGAACCGAGGTATTTGAAAACCTCGGCTCGACCCCGGTTTTTTAATAGTCGCTGACCACTTGCCTGTCGCTCATGCGCAAATGACGCAGCAGGTTCCGCTGCACGCGTTCCTGGATTGCCGCCGGCGGCTCGACTATTCCGAGTGCGGCGAGATCGGTCACCTCCAGATCGTGGAAGCCACAGGGATTTATGCGGGAAAACGGTTCCAGGTCGACGTCGATGTTCAACGCCATGCCGTGATAGCTGCTACCGCGGCGCACCCTCAGGCCCACGCTGGCGATTTTCCTCTCCTCGACATAGACGCCCGGCGCATCCTTGCGGCTCGCTGCCTCGATGCCGAAATCGGCAACCAGGTTGACGACCGTTTGTTCGAGCGCCGTTACGAGGTCACGAACGCCAAGTCCTGCACGTTTGAGATCGATCAGCGGATAGATCATGAGCTGGCCCGGACCGTGATAGGTGACTTGTCCGCCCCGATCCACCTGAATCACCGGGATATTGCCCGGTGTAAGCAGATGCTCACGACTTGCGTTTAGTCCGAGGGTGAACACCGGTGGATGTTCGGTAAACCAGATTTCGTCAGGTGTTAGCGACGAGCGAGATTCCGTAAATCGCTGCATGGCGCGCCACAGCGGCTCGTAATCGTGTAGTCCGAGCAGGCGCGCTACGATCAGATCGGATTCGGGCAATTTTTCGGCGGGCAAGGTCATAAGGCGACCAGTATGTCCTCGTGATTACTCAAATCATTATAGATGTTATCGAGCTGTTCCTGGCTTTGAGCGTTGATCGTGACGGTCACTGACAAAAAATTACCATGCCTGCTTGCCGACGTCTGGATGGCGTTTGCCGCGACGGATCCAACATGCTGTTCGATCAGGCGAACGGCAATATCACTGAACTCAGCATCAGCCCGCCCCATCATCTTGATTGGGAAACTGCAGGGAAACTGGAGTAGCTTGTGCGATTCCGATTCGCTCATCTACTCGAACCAGAGTTCGACCCCGTCTCGCGTCCGCTGCCAGAGCGAACCACTCGGGTTTTCCTCAAGCGCTCGCAATGGTTCGTTGACAAGACTGTTGCCGTTCAGACTGACTTGCAATTCAGCCAGCGGCTGGCCATGTGCCACAGGCGCCATCAATACGGCTGGCATATTGAGGACAGACTCCACATCGTCAAAAGATCCGCGTGGAATCGTTATATACAGGTCTTGTATCACGCCCAGCGGCGTGAATTCTTTTTCTGACTTCCAGATTTTAGCCCTTGCCACGGTCTCGCCGGCGCGATACAGCAATCGGGTTTCAAAAAAGCGGAAGCCGTAGTTGATGAGCGCCTGGCTGCCGTCAACGCGGGCTTTGGCGCTGGCAGTACCCAGCACGACGGAGATGACTCGCATGCCGTCCCGGCTGGCTGATGATACGAGGCAGTAACCGGCGTCCTCTGTACGTCCGGTCTTCATGCCATCGACACTGTCATCACGCCACAACAAATTGTTTCGGTTAGGTTGCTTAATGTTGTTGTATTCGTATTCCCTGATCGAGTACCACTCATAGTAGTCCGGAAATTCCGAGATGATTCTTTTCGCCAGAATTGCCAGATCACGCGCCGTTGAATAGTGGTCTTCATTCGGCAGTCCGGTAGCGTTTGTGAAATTAGTAGAAGTCATCCCGAGCTGTACGGCATACTGATTCATGATTGCGGCGAAAACCGCCTCCGTGCCCGCGAGATGTTCCGCAAGCGCGACGCTTGCATCGTTGCCGGACTGGACGATCATCCCGAGCAACAGTTCCTGGACCGATACCCGGGAACCGACCTCGATAAACATCCGCGAGCCTTGGGTGCGCCAGGCCTTTTCGCTCACGGTGACCTGGTCTTCGAGGCTCACCTGGTCTTCTGAAAGCGCGCGGAAAATCGCATAGGCAGTCATTAGCTTGGTCAAACTGGCAGGCGCCTGCCGCTTGTCGGGCTCAAGCGAGGCCAGTTCGACGCCGGTGCTGCCGTCCATGAGCATAAAGCTCTTGGCGCCAACGATTGGCGGCGCCGGTACCGGCATCATGACCGCTGCGTTTACGACGGCCGACGCCATCAGGAGGATCAGGGAAATCAGACTGGATCGAATTCGAAGTGCCATAAGCGGGGGCTGCCCAGGTTAAAAGGCGCGTATTGTAGCGCCTGCCAATAAAAATGTGTGCTTGCCTATTCAGTGACCAGGTGCGTCTCCGAAATTCCGATGCCCTGTAGCTGTTCGACGATGAAATCATATTGAAGCACGTTGGCGATGGGCCCTATCCTAACGCGATACAGGGCAGGTGAGGTGCTTTTGTCCTTATGCACAAATGCCTTGTCGATACCTACGTCGCGTAACAGTGAGTAGCGGCGACGGGCATTTTCAGGCTCACCAAAGGCGCCGACCTGCACAAATATGGTTTCCACCCGGTGCCTGGCCGGTTTCGTGGTAATGACCGGCTCTGCAGGCTGCGGCGATGGCTTGTCGAAACTGATCGCGGTAACTTCCACGAGGCTGGTGCCAGTGGTCACCATATCGAGTTTCATGGCTGCAGCGTACGAAAGATCGATCAGGCGATTGTCTACGAAGGGACCGCGATCATTGACGCGCACAATAACGCTCCTGCCGTTGCGCAGATTACGAACCTGCACATAACTAGGAAGCGGCAGCGACTTGTGCGCCGCCGTCATCGCGTACATGTTGTACGTTTCCTGGTTCGACGTCAGGTGGCCATGAAATTTATTGCCGTACCACGATGCGACGCCGCGCTCCCGGTAGCCAAAATTCGTGTCGAGGACTTCGTAGGTCTCCCCATTTACCTTGTAATACGGCCCATTGCCATAACGGCTTCGCGGCTCATCGCGCGGAATCGCGTCACCCGGAAGATCCGCTACATTCGAGCCACCTGGTGGCGGCCCGCTGTCGTACACGGGCTGCAAGCCGCAAGCCGACAGAATTGAAAAAAGGGCAATGAGATGCAGGGATTTGAAGCGCTCAGGTTTCGCCACGATTTACCTCGATCGCAATTTCCTGCCCAAGCTGGTGGACGGCCAGCGCGTACATCACGCTGCGGTTATAGCGCGTGATAACAAAGAAATTATGAAAACCAACCCAGTACTCCTCGCCATCGTCGCCTATTAATGTCAGAAGCTGGCTTCGGTGATCTCCTGGTAGATCCGTGGCAAACAATACGCCCTGGTGACTGAGCGAGGTAACCGTTTCTTGCGGTTTCAACGTG
The DNA here is from genome assembly GCA_022567775.1 of Pseudomonadota bacterium. Classification (GTDB taxonomy): domain Bacteria; phylum Pseudomonadota; class Gammaproteobacteria; order Steroidobacterales; family Woeseiaceae; genus SZUA-117. The sequence goes on from JADFGH010000004.1 coordinate 15,401, forward strand.
TTCTCGGGCGGGTCTCCCCGCCATTGGCTGCTCAGGCTGGCTTGTGTGACTATCTGCTTGTCTGGTCTCCAGCCATGGCGCACGAAGTAGTTCGCAATGCTGCCAATGACGTCCGCCCAGTTGCTCCAGATGTCGCGCTTGCCATCGGCACTTGAATCGACGGCATAGGCACGATAACTCGACGGCATGAATTGTGGTCTGCCCATTGCGCCGGCATAGGAGCCGGTTGCATCGGTGGCGTCCATGCCCTCTTCGCGGACCAGCAACAGGAACTGAACAAGCTCGCCGCGAAAGAATTTGGCGCGCGGCGGGTATTCGAAAGCGAGTGTAGCCAGCGCATCCAGAACGCGATAGTTGCCGGTGATTGTCCCGAAATAGGTCTCGACACCGATGATTCCCACCAGTATTTCGACGGCGACGCCGGTTTCCTCGCCGATCCGCCGCAAATCCTCGCTATGCTCACGCCAGAAAGCAGCGCCGGCCTTTATGCGCGCGTCAGTCAGGAAAATATCCCGGTACTCGTGCCATTCCTTGATGCGCTCCGCGGGTTTGGCGATCGCCTCCAGTATCGCTTCCTGGGTCCGTGCCTGCTGCAAAACATGTTCAAGTGTGCTGCGATCGTAGGCATGATCGCTGACCATCGAGTCAATGAAGTTCCTGACGTCAGGAATTTCGACATCGATCGCCTGTGCGGACGGGTCGCCAATAAAAAGTAACAGTAGAAATGCGAGCCTGAATTCCATGGCAGTAAATTTAGTGAGGCAATAGTTTCCGGTGATTGTGAATCGACATGAGAATACCGAAACCGGCCATGAGGGTCACCATGGAGGTTCCGCCAAAGCTGACCAGCGGCAGGGGGATGCCAACGACCGGCACCAGTCCCGTCACCATCGCAGTATTCACAAACACATAGACAAAAAATGTGAGGCTAATACTCCCGGCCAGAAGCCGCGAAAAAGTGTCACGCGCCTGCGTCGCGATAGTCAGGCCGCGGCCAATAATGAATACATACAGACCCAGTAGACTCAGGACGCCGAGTAGCCCG
>JADFGH010000226.1 GCA_022567775.1 Pseudomonadota bacterium
GCACCACGAATAGGCGATCTCGATTACCACTATGTGACTATTTTCGAAACGCTGCGTTATACGTTGACCGGCACCTTGCCGGACTACCTGACCATCGACGCGATAAGCCGCGCGTCACCGCTGGATGCCGTCAAGTCCGGCCTCAGCACGATGCACACCTTCGCGGAGATTCACGCCAACCCGATGATGGGCGATTTCGGCGGCCGCGGCTGGGAGTGGATCTCGAATCTCATTGCATTGGGCGGCATCTGGTTGCTCCTGAAAAAAATCATCCGCTGGCACATTCCGCTGGGCGTATTCGCCGGCTTGCTGGTGCCATCAGGGCTGATGTACCTGATTGAAGCCGGTAATCATGCAAGCCCCGGTTTCTATTTGTTCAGTGGCGGCACAATGCTGTGTGCATTTTTCGTGGCAACCGATCCCGTATCGGCAGCAACCAGTCCCAGGGGCCGTTTCGTTTACGGTGTCGGCATCGGATTTCTGATCTATGCGATTCGTCGCTGGGGTAGTTACGCCGACGGCGTAGCGTTTGCCGTAATACTCATGAATATGGCGGTTCCGGCCATCGACAACCTCACCAGGCCGCGCATTGTTGGCCACATCAGACACGAGAAAACGCCAGGCGGATGAGCGAGCCAGTCAGACAAGGCGGAGCCAATCCAACGATCATGCAAAGCGGGCTGATCCTTGCCGCCGTTGCCGCGATCTGCACCACTCTGGTCGCTCTGACCTTCAACATGACCAGGGATCGAATCGCGGCCAACGAACAGGCGTTCCTTGAGCAAAGCCTGGCACGCGTGTTGTCCGGCATTTCATTTAATAATGATTTGTCTGCGTCCGCCCTCGTGGTGCGGGTGCCGCATGGTCTCCCGGGCAAGGAGAACGCCATCATTTACCGCGTATTGAACGATAGCGCGCCGGTTGCGGCGCTTTTCGTCGTCACCGCCACCGATGGATTTACCGGCCCGATCAAACTTCTGATCGGCATAGACTATGACGGTGCCGTGACCGGCGTGCGCGCACTCGAACACAAGGAAACTCCGGGTATCGGTGCCCTGATCGATGAAAACCGGTCCGACTGGATCTATCAGTTTGCCGGCACCTCCCTCAACGCCCCCGAACGGAGTGCATGGGCGATTCGGCGCGATGGCGGTGAAATTGATCAACTGACCGGCGCCTCAGTGACTTCACGTGCGATCGTGAATGCAGTCAACCAGACATTGCTGTACTTTGAAGCCAATCGCGACGAAATCTTCACTGCCCGGGCAGATTCAGGAAACACAGATGAGTGATCAGAATTCAATAGCTGGCCGGCTTGTCGACGGCTTCTGGCACCACAACCCGGGGCTGGTGCAGCTTCTGGGACTTTGCCCGCTACTGGCGGTGACCTCTACGTTTGTCAACGGGCTCGGTCTCGGGCTGGCGACACTGGTCGTACTAACAATGTCGAATGTGCTGGTTTCAGCAACGCGCCGCTGGATCCGCAACGAAATCCGCATCCCGATGTACGTGCTGATCATTGCATCGCTGGTCACCTGCATCGAGTTGATCTTCAAGGCGGGCTTTCCGGCTCTCGATCGATCGCTGGGCATCTTTATCCCGCTGATCGTAACCAACTGCGCGATCGTGGCGCGAGCCGAGGTATTTGCGTCACGAAATTCGGTCGCCTCGAGTCTGCTCGATGGCCTGGCAATGGGTGGCGGCTTTGCGTTGCTGCTGTGTGCGCTCGGCTTCGTTCGCGAGTTGGTCGGCCACGGTTCGGTGTTCGCGCGACTCGATCTGTTGATCGGCGGTGACGTGCTGAACGGTTTGCAGCTGCTCGATGGCGGGTTCTTACTGGCATTGCTGCCACCGGGCGCTTTTTTCGCGCTGGGACTGGCAGTTGCCGGCAAGAATGCAATTGATCAGCGTCGCAGGGAAGCTGCGGGATTCCGGCTTTCTATCTGAATAAACCAATCGACGATCTGTGAACAGACAAAAACGGGCAGAAATTTACACGCGACTCCGCGAGCACATACCGAACCCGGAGACGGAGCTTACCCATGAGTCGCCGTTCGAGTTGCTCATTTCCGTCATCCTTTCAGCACAGGCCACAGACGTCAGCGTAAACAAGGCGACCGCCCTGCTCTATCCGGTCGCGAATACGCCGCAGACGATGCTCGAGCTTGGCGAAACCGGGCTGAAGGAGTTCATCAAGAACATTGGCCTCTATAACAACAAGGCAAAAAATATCATCGAAACCTGCCGTCGACTGACAGAGCGACACGACGGACAGGTGCCGAACACCCGCGAGGAACTGGAAGCACTGCCGGGCGTTGGACGAAAAACAGCCAACGTCGTTCTCAACACGGCCTTCGGTCAACCAACGATCGCCGTAGATACGCATATATTCAGGGTCTCGAACCGCACCGGCCTCGCCAGGGGCAAAACGCCGCTCGAAGTTGAATTGCGGCTCACGAAACTGACGCCGGAGGAATTCCGGCAGGACGCCCATCACTGGTTGATCCTGCACGGACGATATACCTGCAAAGCCAGAAAACCGGACTGCCCCAATTGCGTGATCAATGACCTGTGCGAATTCCGCAAGAAAACAACAGAGGAAGCCGCATGATTTTCGGCTCGGACCGCGACGAACTCAGGCAGATGTATATCGATGCGTGGCGAAAATCCTGCGCCGGTGAACTCATGTCGCCGCTGGAGTCGCAGATCGCCCAGGTCATTCAGGAACACCCGGAATACCAGTCGGCCATGACCGCGGATACCCTCGAGGAATCTTATGCACCGGAGGGCGGCAAGACCAACCCGTTCCTGCACATGGGCCTGCATCTTGCCGTGCGGGAGCAGGTGGCGACCAACAGGCCACAAGGGATCGCGGAGGTATTCGAGCAGCTGCTCACAAAAGCCGGGGACCGGCTCGCGGCGGAACATCAGGTGCTCGATTGCCTGGCAGAGGCACTGTGGACCGCACAGAATAACAACGCGGCGCCTGACGAGCAGGCATACCTGGAGAGTTTGCGGCGCCTGATTTGATTTCGAGCCGTCCCTGTGAGAGCCGCGAATCCTGTCCGTTCGCGGCTAAAGCCGCTCCCACACTCTATTCTAATGGCTCCTTGGGAGCGGCTTGGTTGTCCCTCCCATCCCGGCACCTTCCATCATCCTGATTTCAGGCGGGAGTTACCATACAAGCGGCTCGTGGGAGCGGCTTCAGCCGCGAATCCCTTTAACAATGTAATATTCCCAGTTGGATCTTGGTCTAATAAAGCGATTCGAATCACTAATAAAATGAAAGCCACTCTATGACGGAGCGAAACGAACAATACCCGGTAAGCGGTGCTGGCCTGGGCCTGCGTCGCGCCCTGATGAACAAGCTGATGGCCGACCCGCCAGCCGAGATCGACTTTATGGAAGTCGCTCCCGAAAACTGGATTCACATCGGCGGCAGGCTGGGCCACAAGTTTCGCTTTTTTGCCGAACGGTATCCGATCCTGTTACACGGTCTTTCGTTGAGCATCGGTGCACCATCACCGCTCAATGAAAAACTGCTGTATGACATCAAGGCATTCATGGACGAACACGACATTCCCTTTTATTCGGATCACTTGAGTTCCTGTGGCGATGACGGTCAATTGTACGATCTCATGCCAATCCCGTTTACCGAGGATGCTGTCAAATATGTCGCCCGCCGGATTCGGAGGGCACAGGATATTCTCGAGCGAAGAATGGCGATCGAAAACGTGTCTTATTACGCGCCGACGGACACCTCGATGACCGAAATCGAATTCATCAATGCCGTGTTGGAAGAAGCCGATTGCGATCTCCTGCTCGACATCAACAATATTGTCGTCAACAGCATCAATCACCAATACGACGCCCGCGAGTTCATGCTTGCGATGCCGAAAGACCGCATAAAGTACTTCCATCTCGCGGGTCACTTCGTGGAAGCCGAGGATCTTCGCATTGACACGCACGGTGATGCGGTCGACGATCAGGTTTGGCAATTGCTGGCGGAGGCGTACGAGCACTTTGGACCGGTGCCGACATTGCTCGAGCGTGATTTTAACTTTCCGCCGATCGAGGAGCTGCTGAAAGAAATCAGGCGCATCAAGGCGCTGCAGAGCGCGGCTGTAGGTGACGACGCAGTCGCGGAGTCAGCCGGTGGCTAGCCTGCCGGAGTTTCAGCAGAAGCAATATGCTTTCGCGGCACACATTCGTGATCCGGAGAATAACCCGGCGCCGAGCGGTGTCGAGGATCGTCGCATGGCGATCTATCGCGAGCTGTTTTTCAATAATTTGCATAATCTGATTGGCAGTACGTTTCCTGTCATCAAGAAACTGCACAAGCCGGACAAATTTCGCTCGCTGATCCGTTCATTTATGGTCCGGCATGAAGCCCAGACCCCCTATTTCCTGGAGATACCGCGGGAGTTCCTGGCTTTTCTCGAGAATAGCTACGAGATGCAGGACGACGCCTTTCCGTTCCTGATCGAACTCGCACACTACGAGTGGGTGGAGCTTCAGCTATCCGTCTCGGTTGAAGTTAATGACACGACAAATGT
>JADFGH010000227.1 GCA_022567775.1 Pseudomonadota bacterium
TGAACAGACCGACGTTCTTTTCCTCGACAGCATTTATTATCCGGGCACTATGCTGCTGACCAGCGCCGACGCACTCGTACAAGGTGAGATCGCAATGGCGGAAGGAAAACACGAGGACGCGATCGCTCACTTCCAGCTCGCGGTAGCGACCTAGGACGAACTTCCCTACATAGAACCGCCATTCTGGTATTACCCGACACGCCATACCCTTGGCAAAGCACTGCTGATGGCAGGCAATGCGGCAGGCGCCGAGGAAGTCTATCGGGCAGACCTCGAACAGCACCCGCGAAACGGCTGGGCGTTGTATGGGCTGATCCAGTCGCTCAAAGCACAGGACAAGGACGCCGGCGAAATACAGCAACGCTTCGACAAGATCTGGGCGCAGGCGGATGTGACGCTGACAGCATCGAGGTTCTAGATTTGTTGTAGGAGCCCGGCCCACTGGGCGATACCAGTTTTCCGAGCGATTGCACTAAAGATCAATCCGCACCATTCGTTGGCGTGATGTTTGTCAATGCGGGCGGATTGGGAGCGAGCTCCTACGCACCCCTCCCACAGTTCTCATCTCTCGAATAAGCAAGATTTGCGTAGGAGCCCGCCCCAGCGGGCGATTGATTTTGAAAACCGGGGTCAGGCCCCGGTCTTGAGCCTGGTTTGAATATCGGAGTTGCGGCCGAGGTCGAGCATGACGACAAGGTCGCCTGCATCCGCCCATTCCAGTGCCGCATCGAAGGACTCGCTTTCCGTGCCGAAATAGCGAATTTGATTTTCTCGTGCGCCGCACTTGATGAGTTCACCGCGAATGATGCTGAATACTTCGCCTTGTTCGCGGCCGCGCCGGTATTTTTCGAGCTCCGCGATACAGGCCAGCTCCAACCCGATTGACCAGGCGCCCCGCGCGAGTTCGCGAATCTGTTCGTCAGTCCTGTCGCCTGCCTGGGCAAAGCACAGGGCTCTTCGCTTCGCCGGAATGGCGCGCGCCATGGCGAAAAGTACCTGCATTGCCTCCGGATTGTGGGCAAAGTCGACCAGGACCTTGAAGTCACGAAGCGGATAAAGATTACTGCGGCCCGGATTTGCATCCTGCGACATCGTCGTGAGTCCGTTGCGAATGTCGTCAAGCGACATTCCCAGTTGTTCGGTCAACGCGGCAGCAGCGAGCGCGTTGGCGATATTGTGCCGGGCGGCGCCAGCCAGCGTAATGGGAACCTCACTGGCGCCACAAATCAATTCGCGATCGGCGCCGTCGAGGCGCACGAGATTATTACCCTCATAAACGAACGCAAGACCCCCGTTTTCCGTATGCTTCCTGATAACCGGATTGTTTTCATCGAGACTGAACCAGACGATGGTGCCGGCGAACTCCGCGGACTTACCGACCAGCAGTTTGTCATCGGCATTCAGAATCAGCACACCCGACGCAGCAACCGCGTGGCTGACAATCCATTTGATATTCAGCAGTTCCTCGAGACTCTGTGAGCCAAAATCACCGAGATGGTCCTCGGCAATGTTCGTGATCAGTGCTACGTCCGCAGCGTTGACGCCGAGACCGCGGCGCAACAGGCCGCCGCGCGCCGTTTCCAGGATCGCGACATCCACGTCCGTCTGACGCAACACCATCCTTGCGCCGCCGGGCCCGGACCAGTCATCGCGATCGATTATCGAATCGTTTACCGAGACCCAGTCGGTGCAACTCAGTCCGACCACCTTGCCGGCAGTCTGGAGAATATGTTTGGCGATTCGAGCCGTGGTCGTCTTGCCATTGGTACCAGTGACGATGCCCGCAGGTACATCGTGAATGGCGGACCAGTCGATTTCCGCAGGGTCCGGGAGTTCCCGGAATGGCCAGGTCTGCGAACCCGTACCCAGTCCAACGGACACCTCATCGTCATCCCACAGGAATGACACGCCCTGCCCCGTCGCAGCCTGTTCGAGTGCCAGCAGCGGTGGATTAGCCTCTGCGGCAATTGCGTCCTTTATATCAGCAATTGCCGCGGCGAAATCCACTGCTTCCGCGCCATTGAACTCCGCATCACAACACGCCCAGAGCCATTCATTGATTGCCGACGCGGCGTAAAGCGCATCGATCGGCCCGGAGAGGGCAATGCTTGCACCTCCTGCCAGGCGGATATGGCAAACAGATTCCTGACCCCAGCCGATGGCATCGAGCATCAGGCGAATCTTTGACTCACAGAATGGAATGAGGCGGTCGGCTTCAGCAGAAGTGCAGGACACATCGAGAATCGACCCCGCCTTGTCCCACAAAACATTCGGGCCGGTTAGCCGCCTTACGTCAAGATACTCCATCGCAGGGTGAGCAGTTTAGTCGCCAGCTTCTTTTGCGATACGGACGCCGCGGTCATCGCTGATGATTTCAACGTCATCCGATAAACTGAATTCATCAGTTTGCGGCAGCTCGATGGTAACAGTTGCTTTCTTCGCCACGTCGTCGCCTTTCGCCTCGGAATTGAAGTAGATGATCTGTTTCCAGCTGCGCTTGATATTGTCGGCGAGCACCAGGATCAGGTCGCCCTGCCCGGCCATTTGCAAAGCACTGCTGGTCGCCTCCTGTTCATCCGGTATGACATCGATGCGATCCGCGCTGACACCTTCCTCAAGCAGCTTGTTCTTTAACATGACAGCGACTTCATCGGGCCCGCGCCCACGGCGATTATCGTCGCAGCGGCAAATGAAGTGATCGAAGTGTCCTGCGGCAATCGCCGCGATTTCGCGAATGTCCTCATCGCGGCGATCGCCCGGTGCTGCCAGCACCACGATGCGCCTTCCCTCGGGTTCGAATCGGTCGACCAGGTTACACATTGCTTTGACTGCGGCCGGATTATGCGCATAGTCGAGGATGACCTTGAAAGGATGCTCATCGTAGATGTTCATGCGACCGGGTGCCTGGAAGAAGGTCGAGTCGAAGGTGCGCAAGCCTTGCCGGATATCCTCGATGCTCTTGCCCATGTTGTATGCCAGCGCCGCAGCGAACATCGCGTTCTGCACATTGTGCATGGCGCGGCCTTCGATCGTTGCAGGGATAAGGTGCGTCCATAACAACGGCGTATGCGCCTCGTTGTCGTAGATTGTGATCATGTGACCATTCATGCCCTCTTCCAGCACAAATGCCTGCCCGCCGGCGCGAATATGCTGCTTCACGAGAGAGTGCCCGGGGTTCATCGTGACATAACAAAGCGTCTTCGCTTCCGTGTAATCGGCCATCTGCAAACAGAGACCGTCATCCGCATTAAGGATAGCGGCGTCTTTGGCAACTTCGATCGGAACACGTTTGACTTCCGCAAGTTGCTCCAGCGTGTCGATGCCCTTTAGCCCTAGGTGGTCCGCTGAAACGTTGAGACAGGCAGATACATTGCAGTGCTGGAACCCGAGGCCACCACGAAGCATGCCTCCGCGGGCGACTTCCATCACCGCCGCGTCGACCGACGGGTCTCGCAAAATCATTTTCGCGGATACCGGGCCGGTCATGTCGCCCGGCACGCTGAGCTGACCATCGATGTACACACCGTCGGTGGACGTAAACCCGACTGTATGTCCGCTCATTTTCAGTATATGCGCGAGCATGCGTGCAGTTGTGGTCTTGCCGTTGGTGCCGGTGATGGCGGCGATCGGAATTCGGCTCGGCTGATCAGGCGGGAATAACATATCGATCACCGGGCCTGCAACATCGCGCGGTGTGCCCTCGCTCGGCGCCACATGCATGCGGAAACCGGGCCCCGCATTTACCTCGCAAATACCGCCGCCGGTTTCGCGGTAGGACTCGGTTATGTCCTTGGTCAGGAAATCGACACCGCCGATGTCGAGCCCGATCGCCTTGATCGTACGTTCTGCCATTTCACGGTTGTCGGAGTGAATGACATCGGTCACGTCGATGGCCGTGCCGCCAGTCGATAAATTTGCGGTCGATCGCAGATATACAATTTCATCTTGCTGCGGAACGGTATTGCGGTCATACCCAAGTTTCTTCAGCAGATGCTCGGCCTGGTGATCAAACTCCAGGCGGGTCAGTACTTTTTCATGACCAACGCCACGGCGGGGATCTTCGTTGACGGTGTCGACAAGTTGCTCGATGGTGCTCTTACCGTCGCCGACTACATGACCAGGCATTCTTTTCGCTGCAGCGACGAGCTTGCCGTTCACCACCAACAGGCGGTGATCGTAACCCTCAAGAAAACTTTCGACGATCACATTGCGGCCATGCTCTCGCGCCTTGTCGAATGCGGCTTCGACTTCGTCGGGAGTCTTGAGATTGATAGACACGCCACGGCCGTGGTTGCCTGACAAAGGTTTGAGTACGACCGGAAAACCAATGCGCTCTGCGGCGCGCACGGCATCCTGCGCGCGCCGCACCAGCTTTTGCTTGGGCACCGGCAGGCCAAGGTCCCTGAGGATGGTGTTTGTCTCCTCTTTGTCGGACGCAAGTTCGACGGCGATATTGCTGGTGCGGCTCGTCGTCGTCGCCTGGATGCGCTGCTGATATCGCCCGTGACCGAATTGCACCAGGCTTTGCCGATTCAGGCGGATCCAGGGGATGCC
>JADFGH010000228.1 GCA_022567775.1 Pseudomonadota bacterium
GATGAAGCCGCGGAACGGCTTGCGCATCGGGAGAATGCCACCGACCTGTTCTGTGGCGTGTCACTTAGAGACAAAGGTGTCGTATTGGCCTCGGTGTTGCTCGACCTGTCGCAAAACGCGGCGCTGAGTGCGGGTCTTGATATTGGCACCGAGGTTATTGCTGAGCTTGCGAAGCTTGGCAAAGTACACAGGAGCACGGTGCAACAGGCGGGTTTCCTGGTGCTGAAGTCACCGGATGTTCCGTCAATCCTGGTAGAGGCCGCTTATATTTCCAATCCCAGTGAGGAAAAGAAACTCAGGAGCCGGTCGCACCAGGGAAAACTGGCCAATGCGATTTTCGTCGGCATACGCAATTACTTTTACGAGAACCCGCCACCAAATACGCAACTGGCGATGAATCTGAGGCGCTCGCCGGCGCAGCGAGTCAATCACGTCATTTCGCCCGGCGATACGTTGAGCGAAATTGCAGAGCGCTACAACGTCAGCATGTCCGCGATCCGCTCAGCCAACAAACTGTCAGGCGACAAGGTACGCATCGGGCAGAAGCTGACCATTCCGATCTACGCCGGCAGTTAAGTTGTAGGAGCCCTTCCTAAGCGGGCGATTTTTATATTTCGCTCGCTGGGGCGAGCTCCTGCCAAACCTCATCAAATCTCTGATCGGCGGTTGTTTCTGATAATCTTCGGTGCCATGCCGATTCAACAATTACCGGGTCACCTGGTCAACCAGATCGCTGCCGGCGAGGTGGTTGAGCGGCCATCGTCGGTGGTTAAGGAACTGGTGGAAAACAGCCTGGATGCCGGGGCGCGGTCGATCAGCATCGATATTATTGCCGGCGGGACAAAGCTGATTCGCGTGCGGGACGACGGTGCCGGCATTCCCAAAGATGAGATCGGTCTGGCGTTGTCGCGCCATGCAACCAGCAAGATCAGCAGTCTCGAGGACCTGGAGGCGGTGGTGTCTCTCGGGTTTCGCGGTGAGGCATTGCCGAGTATGGCGGCGGTCGCCCGGCTCAGTCTCACCACGCGCAATGGCGACACGGCATGGAAAGTCGAAACGGATAACGGCGTGATTGGCGAGCCGGCGCCCGCCGCGCATCCACCCGGCACGACCGTCGAAGTCCTCGACCTGTTCTACAATACACCGGCCCGCAAGAAGTTTCTGCGCACTGAGCGCACGGAGTTCAACCACATCGACAAGTGGGTCCGGCGCCTCGCGCTCGCGCGCCCCGACGTGGCATTTGCGGTAAGCCATAATCGTCGCGCGGTGCTAAATCTGAAGGTGGCGAACGAACCTGGGGAAATACTCGATCGAATCGGCAAGCTCTGTGGCGACGCGTTTGCAACTCAGACCCTGTACATTGATCGGGAGAGCGATGACATCGCTCTTTCCGGGTGGATTGGTTTGCCGACCTTCAATCGCAGCCAGGCTGACCTGCAGTACTGGTTTGTCAATGGACGCAGCATCACGGACAGAACATTGTCGCATGCGGTAAGGCATGCCTACAGGGACGTGCTGTTTCATGGCCGATTCCCTGCCTACGTCCTGTTTCTGTCGATGGATCCGGCGAGCGTCGATGCCAATGCGCATCCGGCAAAGCATGAAGTGCGCTTCCGGAATGGCCGCCAGGTACATGGCATCGTATCCCAGGCAATCGAGTTTGCGTTACGGGATACCCGCCCCGGCGGCAATGACCAGATGCCACCGCCGACCAGGATAGTCAGCAGCAGGATCTATCAGCAATCTGCGATGTCGCTGTCACCAGGCGGTCAGGTGTCTGCATCGTCCGTGTCGGAAGCGATGGCCGGTTACCAGGCGCTCGCAAACATCGAGATGACCGAGCGGGCCATGCCGGCAGGCGAGGAGCTGCCGCCACTCGGGTTTGCGATCGCGCAATTGGCCGGCATTTACATTCTTGCGGAGAATGCCGAGGGCCTGGTCGTCGTCGATATGCATGCTGCTCACGAAAGAATCGTCTATGAGAAATTGAAAGCCTCATTCAGCGAAAAGTCGATAGTCAGCCAGCCATTGCTGGTTCCGGCGACGATTGCGGTATCGGAGTCTGAGGCAAATCTTGCGGAAGAAGCCGGTGAGATCTTTTCCCGATTGGGACTACTGGTCGATCGGAGCGGGCCAACGAGTTTGCTCATTCGGCAAATACCCGCATTGCTGAAGCAAGCGGATGCCGAAGCGTTGATTCGTGATGTTCTGTCCGATCTGCAGGAGTCAGGCAGCAGCAACCGCATCGAAGATACCTGCCACGAAATACTCGCCACGATGGCCTGTCATCATTCGATTCGCGCAAACCGGACACTGACGCATCCGGAAATGAATGCGTTGCTCCGGGAGATGGAGTCGACGGAACGCGCCGACCAGTGCAATCACGGCCGGCCAACCTGGACCACTATCAGCATCGCCGATCTCGATCGGCAGTTCCTGCGCGGACAGTAGCCAACCGTGGCAAATCGGCCCACCGTCTGCCTGATGGGGCCTACGGCTTCCGGCAAGACCAGGATAGCGCTCGAGCTCGCGGAAGAGTTTCCGCTGGACCTGATCAGTGTTGACTCGGCCCTGGTGTACCGCGGCATGAATATCGGTACGGCCAAGCCGGACGCTGAAACTCTCAAGCGGGTGCCGCACCGTCTCATCGACATACGCCATCCTGAAGAAAGCTATTCGGCGGGCGAATTTGTACGGGACGCCCACGCAGCAATCGATGCCAGCAAAGAGCGTGGACGCATTCCCCTGCTGGTTGGCGGCACGATGATGTATTTCCGCTCGCTGACCGAGGGCATCGCCGATCTTCCCGCAGCGGACGCTAAAATCCGGGCGGCGATCGACGCGGAAGCAGAGGCCTGCGGGTGGCCTGCGCTGCATTCGCAATTGGCTGCGGTGGACGCCAACGCCGCAGCAAGAATCAATGCAAATGATAGCCAGCGGATTCAGAGGGCGCTGGAGGTGTATCGAGTCAGCGGAAAATCGCTGTCGGAGTGGCAGGCTGGCGACGCTTCCAAAGATAGAAAGGACAACTTCCTAAAGATTGCAATGGTTACCGAATCACGTTCAGTCCTGCACCAAAGCATCGCCCGCAGGCTGCGAAATATGATGGAGAACGGATTCGTCGAGGAAGTAGAGAGGCTGATGGCGCGCCCCGGACTGACCGCCAGCCATCCATCAATGCGCGCCGTTGGCTATCGGCAGATATGGTCGCACCTGGAGGGCAGAGACAATCTCGAGGATGCACACCAGAAGACGCTGGCAGCGACGCGGCAACTGGCCAAAAGGCAGCTGACCTGGCTGCGCAGCGAGCGGCACGTGCGGGTGGTGGATCCGCTTGAAACAGACGCCCTGGCCACCATATCGGCCCTTCTGCGCGGGCACCCGGAAAGGTGAATTCGCGCCAACAAATATTGTCATAGGACGATATAAGCTTGTGTTAGACTTTTATACGCTTGGAGCAGGTCAGATTTTATGGGCAACCGGCGCCACCGGCATCAACTGACCACGAGTGCTTTGCTTGAGTCCATCAGCCCGCTGATGGCAACAATAAGAATAAGGAGACCCACATGGCTAAGGGGCAATCACTGCAGGATCCATTTCTCAATATTTTGCGAAAGGAAAAAGTTCCTGTTTCGATCTATCTGGTTAACGGCATCAAGCTGCAAGGACAGGTCGATTCATTCGATCAGTTCGTCGTGCTGCTCAAAAATAGTGTCAACCAGATGGTTTACAAACACGCAATTTCGACCATCGTACCGGCACGCAATGTGCGGCTTCCGTTGCCGGACGGCGAAACGGGTGATTCTGACGAATAGGTTTTTCTACCCGGAGGTCGCGATTGTTTGAGCGACCGCGCAGCGGCGAACGCGCCATACTGGTTCATGCATCCGCCGGCGGCGTTCCGGACACCAATGAACGCGAAGAATTTGTCGAGCTTGCGACCTCGGCAGGGGCCGTCATTGTCGGCGAAATGATCAGTGCGCGACGCAGTCCTGATCCGCGTTATTTCATTGGTAAAGGGAAACTTCAGGAGCTGAAGGACAGCGCTGCCACGAACGACGCCGAGCTGATCCTGTTCAGCGCAGCGTTGAGTCCCAGCCAGGAGCGCAACCTCGAGAAAAATCTCAACTGCCGGGTGATCGACCGTGCCGGACTCATTCTCGATATCTTCGCGCAACGAGCACGAAGCTTCGAGGGCAAGCTCCAGGTGGAGCTGGCGCAACTGAGGCATCTGTCCACGCGTTTGGTCCGCGGCTGGACTCACCTTGAACGACAAAAGGGTGGCATCGGCTTGCGCGGTCCGGGTGAAACACAGCTCGAAACTGACCGGCGCCTGATCGACAAGCGAATCCGTGCGCTTAAAGGTAACCTGGATCACGTAGACCGACGTCGCGCCATGAACCGGCAAAACCGTATCAGAGCGGGGATTCCCACGGTTGCCCTGGTGGGCTACACCAATGCCGGCAAGTCCACCTTGTTCAACGGTTTGACCTCCGGCGGCGCGTTCGTGCACCAGAAGCTCTTCGCGACGCTCGG
>JADFGH010000229.1 GCA_022567775.1 Pseudomonadota bacterium
CTACCAGGCATGCCACGTCGTCAAGGCCCGTCGCGCCGCCCAGGAAGCGGATCTCGTCGTCGTCAACCATTACCTGTTGCTCGCCGATCTCGCTCTGAAAGAGGAGGGATTTATTGAATTTCTGCCGGGCGCCGAGGCGATCATCCTCGATGAAGCGCACCAGATCCCCGATCTCGCCGCACAGTTCTTCGGCATATCCTTAGGCAGCCGCGAACTCGAACGCCTGTTTGATGAATTACGCGGCGCAACCATGCCGGTGAGCCAACCCGGGTTGCAGCGCCGCATCGACAAGGCGCAAACGGCATTGAAGAATTTGCTTGCGGAGGCGCCGCGAGCTGAAGGTCGCCACGAATTGTCCGCAATTTTGCCTGACATTCTCAGGCCACTGGACGATCTTCGCAGTGCATTGCAGACATTGCAGGAGGGCGTGAGCCAGGTTGCCGATACATCGGCCGGCATCGACAAATTGCATGAGCAATTGCTGGGCGTCATCGAGAAATTGTCTCACTTTGCCAGTGATGACAGCTGGGACGGACTACGCTGGCTCGACGTGAATCCGCGCAGCCTTCGCTTGCACGTGACACCGCTCGATGTTGCCGACACCTTGCGCGGACTGATCGACAATGGTCACCAGTCATGGATTTTCACCTCGGCGACGCTCGCCATCGGCGAAGACTTCAGCCATTACACCGAGCGCATGGGCTTGTCATCGGCAACCGGCCTGACATTTCCCAGCCCGTACGCGCTCGAAGAACATGGCCTGATCTGGTTGCCGCCAGGATTGCCGCAACCGTCCGACCCCGAGCACACCGCGGAAATGCTCGAGCGGGTCATGCCACTCCTGAAGATGACTGCGGGAGGGATGTTTTGCCTGTTCACCAGTCACCGGGCCCTTAATGCCGCGCGCCGATGGATCAAGACGCGCCGCAAGCGACTCGCTGGCCGCCCGCTACTCGTGCAGGGTGATGCTCCGCGTGACGACTTGTTGCGCCGCTTTCGCGAGCACGGCAACGCGGTGTTGCTCGGCACCGGAAGCTTCTGGGAAGGCGTCGACGTCCGCGGCCCCGCACTCACCATTGTTGCAATCGACAAGTTGCCGTTCGCCTCTCCGGCAGATCCACTCATGATGGCGCGGCTGGAATACATCCGGCGTCAGGGCGGCAACGGATTCACGGAACATCAGTTGCCGTTAGCTGCCCTGGCACTCAAACAGGGCGTGGGCAGGTTGCTGCGAGATCAAAGCGACTTCGGCGTGGTCGTGCTTTGCGATCCGAGGATTACCGGCAAGAATTACGGCAGTGTTTTTCTAAAGTGTCTCGAACCGATGAGAAGCACGGAATCAAAATCCGAGGTCAGGCAATTTCTAGCCGCGCACGAGACGGCGTTACGCGCGAAGGAAAATAGCAGGCAGACTGCATGAACCTGCTCGCTATCGACACCTCCTCGAATGCATGCTCGGTTGCGGTGCAGGTCGGCGACGAAAACATCGAAAAGCATGTTGTCGAGCCGCGCGAACATACGAAGATTCTGCTGCCGATGATCGAGGGATTATTGCAGGAGGCCGGCGTGGCCCTGTCAGACCTGGATGCTGTTGTTCTCGGCAATGGCCCCGGCTCATTCATTGGCATGCGAATTGGTGCGTCGGTGGCACAGGGCATTTGCCACGGCGCGGGGCTGCGGATCGTGCCGGTATCGTCGCTCGCTGCCATCGCCGCGGAAGTGATCTGCGAACACGGCGCAGAGAAAATCCTGGTCGCACAGGACGCGCGCATGCACGAGATATATCTCGGCCGATTTCATGCAGACGCCGGGGGTCTGCCGCAAGCCGACAATGAAGAGGTGATCTGTGGCATCGGGCCGCTCACAGTGCCCGATGCCGGCTATGTGGCGGCCGGTGCCGGCTGGAATAGATATCCCGAGCTTCTGGCGCAAAACAGCCACCTGATTTCAGCGACTGCTGAGGTTATTTATCCGCGCGCACGTTACCTGCTTCAGCTTGGCGTCAATGCAAAACAGGCTGGTCGCGCCATTCCGCCGGACGCTCTCGTGCCGGCTTATATACGATCGAAGGTGGCCGACATACCCGTTTGACGGTCGTGCGAATTCAGAGTTGCGATTTCGAGTTTTGCCGCTAGAATTCGCGCCAAAGTGTGGGCCGATCAGGCGCCTGATGACTTCATTCAATAACATTCTGCCGATTGCGCTGGCAGCGGTCTCGCTCGCCGGTTTTCACCCTGTGCAAGCTTATGCGCAGGATGCGGAGGAGGAAAAGGCTTCCTCCCGCGACTGGATTGACACCCTCGACTGGAATGGTGATCTCCGGCTTCGCTACGAGGGCATCGACGAGGCAGGCGAGGTAAAGCGCAACCGTTTTCGCTTCCGTGGACGGTTCGGATTTGCGTCGGAGCTCTCCAACAAAGTGCAGTTTGCGGTACGTCTCGCTACGAGTGACGGCAATCCTGTTTCGACGAACCTTGATTTCGGCAATGGCTTTTCGAGCAAAGACATCGCGATTGACAGGGTCTTCATCAACTGGAATGCATTAATCAATCTGGATATCGCGCTTGGCAAAATGGGCAGGCCGTGGTTCAGGGCGGGCAGCAATTCCCTGATCTGGGACAGCGACCTCAACCCGGAGGGCGTGCATGCCCAATGGGCGTCCGGGATGTTCTTCGTGAATCTCGGGACCTTTGTGGTCGACGAAAGGTCAGAGAGTGATGATTCCCTGCTGTACTCCGTACAGGCTGGTTTGGACAAACGTTTTTCCGAGAGCTCGCGCCTGATATTCAGCGCGGCGTATTTCGATTACACGAATACGATCGGCAATCCGCCGTTCTACCGTGACCAGGCGAAAGGCAACAGCGTCGATGCCGCAGGTAATTTCCTGCACGACTACGACATTGTCGAAATCTCCGCCGAGTACCTGACGGTTGTCAATGACTGGCCAGTCTCTGCCTATGGCGTGTGGGCACAGAATACGGCGGTCGATATCCAGGACACGGCATTCGCAGTTGGCGTCAGGGTTGGCCTCATTGATGCAGCCGGGAAAATGCAATTTTCATATACCTGGCACGATACGGAAGCCGACGCGGTCATGGGAATATTTACCGACTCTGATTTCGGCGGCGGCAGTACAGATTCCAAAGGCCATTTCATCAAGGCGCGCTACGGTTTGACCGGGAATATCGCGCTGAATGGAACTTTAATCTTGTCCGAGATCGAAATGTTCAGAAATAATCGCCACGATTATGATCGTGTACAGTTGGATATCGAATTCTTTTTTGATTAAACGATTTTACTATGACAATACCCGCTACTCGCCAGTTGAACCTGGCCGGATTTCTCGCTTGCGTCGGCATGATGGCTTATGCCTTGTACGCGGAACATTATTTGCTGCTGGCGCCATGCCCACTGTGTGTTTTTCAGCGCATGGCGGTGATCGCGCTCGGCATCATATTCCTCATTGCAACACTGCATCACCCTGCCGGCTGGGGCCGGCGCGTTTACGCGGGCCTGCTGCTTGCGGCTGCCGGGTTTGGTGTCGGTGTTGCCGGCCGCCACACCTGGCTGCAGAATTTGCCACCGGACCAGGTGCCCGCTTGCGGTGCCGGATACGACTACATCATGGACACGCTGCCGTTTGGCGAGGCGTTGCGGGTAATTTTTACCGGGTCCGGCGAGTGCGCGACCATCGACTGGCAGTTCCTGGGACTTTCGATGCCTGCATGGGTCGTGATCAGCGTTGCCGTGGTCGGTGCTGCGGGAATCTGGAATAACCTGCGCGGTATTGGATTGAATCGCGGCTGAAGCCGCTCCCACAGTAGAAATAAAGAATGTGGGTGAAATAAAGAATGTGGGAGCGGCTTCAGCCGCGATTGCCGAACTTTGTGGCTGGAAAATTCGCCGTGTACCGACCACGAGTTTACGGGGTAGCAATTCCTGCCCCGCGATTCATCAGGATCCGATAATTTTTCTCCCATTATTGCTAAAAAGTAACGTAGTAGCGGCATCTTGCCGCGATGTAATTTTTCGGTAGCCCAGAACACCGAAACTGCGGATCAGGTCACAACAGTCGGTCATGAATCGCACTATGTTAAACGCTAATAGATAATTCCAGGGAAGTATTGGCCCGGCGTGCGTCGCCGGGCGATAAAGGAGACGCGCGCGATGAGACGGTCGACCGAACACCGGAAGGCATCCGTATTCACGGTTGCGGTGCTGGGCCTGCTTATCGCTTCGACGAGCCATGCCTACCTCGATCCGGGGACGGGCAGCATTATTCTGCAAGGCTTGCTTGCCGGCATAGCCGTTGCGATTGGCGTGCTGCGGCTCTACTGGCAGCGATTCAAATCGTTTCTGGCTAACCTGACAGGTGGATCCCGCGACCACAATAATGACGGCGAGCCGGAATTCGAGCAGAATTCCGACTCCCGAACGAAACCCTAGATGACGCATATCGCCTCGGAAACAGGTTCCTTTCGGGATCGCCGGGGGCGCGTCTACACCGTAGGCGGCCGGATTTATCGCT